>DAOUFA010000049.1:0-2143 GCA_034430355.1 Dehalococcoidales bacterium | reverse complement strand
ATTATTGCCCACGGTAGCTTTTGACTGGTATCCCACTGCTGATGAGCATAAAAATCAATATCTAAACCGCACTTTTCTACAGCCTGGCGCCAGCCAGATAATGATACCCCCTCAATATTAGCCAGCACCTCAGCTAATTTAACGTCACCTCGGGCGAGAACCCCCTGGACCTGACTCCAGGCCGGGCTTTCACATTTGAGTCTAATCCCTCTGGGCGATAAGTTTCTTTTGAGTAGAGACAAACGACGGTTCAGGGTGGAGAGTTGCGCCATAGGTAGCCATTGAAAAGGTGTTCCCGCCTTGGGCACAAAGGGGGCAATACTGAGGCTAATACGACAGCCACTTTGCCGCCTATCAAGGATGTTCTTATATTTAAGGGTCAGGTTTATGATTTCCTCTATATCCTCATCAGTCTCTGAGGGCAGACCAATCATGAAATAGAGCTTGAGCTGTTTTATTTGCTGCTCAGCCACCTTGTCCATTGATTGTAATATATCGTCCTCGGAGATGCCCTTTTTAATAACCTGGCGTAAGCGCTGGGAACCAGCTTCAGGAGCCAGGGAAATGGTTCGGGCTTCTCCCTTAGCCAGTGCTCTTAGTACTATGCGAGACAGGGGTCTTATTCGTAGCGAGCTAATAGAGAGTTCGGCCCCCATTTGACGCAGCTTAGCCAGTAGCTCCTCTATTTGGGGATGGTCGGCAACCGCCGGCCCAACTAACCCCAGCCGCTTTCTATATTTAAGACCTTCCTCTGCCTGGGCGATCAGGCTGTCTAGAGAGCGAAAGCGCATCGGGTGAAAGGCACTACCCACTAAACAAAAGCGACAGCCCCAATTACAGCCCCGCCCCACCTCAATGAGGTATAAGCCACCAAGCTCGGTATCGGGAGTAATTATGGTAGAGGTAGTGGGAAAGTCATCCAGATTTGTTACCCACTGGCGAACCACCGGTGTTCCCGAATAACATTGGGGCACATAAATGCCAGGCAGTGAGGCTAGCGCTTTTAGCAGTTCATCGCGCTTACCACTAATGCCCTCTGATAGTACGGAAAGCACAGCTGGTAGTATTGGCTCTGCCTCACCAATACACAGGCAATCAAAGAAGGGGGACAAGGGCATAGGATTAGCCGTGATGCAGGGACCACCAGCCATAACCACCGGATGCCTTTCATCACGGTCAGCAGCATATAGGGGTAGGCCACTGGCTTCAAGAATTTGGACTACATTAAAGTAATCAACCTCATAGGTGACCGAAAAGGCAAGGACAGCGAAATCGGAAAGTGGTCGCTGAGATTCCAGGCACAAAGGGGTTAGTTGCTGAGTGCTGCTCTCTTTTCCCCAGAAGGCTCTTTCACAAACGACTTCACTGTAGCTATTTAAAAGCCTGTAGATGGCATGGACTCCCAGATTGGACATCCCAACATAATAGGAGTTTGGGTAGATAAGGGCGATGGGGATTCTACCTCCCCAATCCTTGATAATAGTCCCCTGTTCCCGGGAAAGCCGCCGTCTGGCTTTTCTGATTTCATTCCAACCCATAAGGCCATTGACTAACTTTTTGTTTATTTCCAGCAGCCTTTGAGAAACCGAGCGTTGATAGTTATTACTCTATCAGCAACCATCCGTAACTGATAAGAAGTCCGCTCTTTCCCAAACAAGGCAACCTCTACATGCTTCCCGTTGTCCTTAACCGACTGGAGGGCACCCACATAGTCAGTGTCACTGGCAACCAGAACCGTCACATCATAATTGTTCTTAAAACTGTGAGTTATCATGTCGGTGGCTAATTGGATATCAACCCCCTTCTCGTAAGGGGGGGTATTAGGCCAGTTGTAGTAAACCAGGCGCCCCAAACGCAACTCGCTGTAAGGTATGGCATTCACACTGGCAAAAAACGCCTGCTGGTCCCGGTAGCGCTGTGGCTCTTCCTTAAGCCCTACCTTGGCATTATAGTAATAGATTCTTACCAGCCGGCGCTTGTCCAAAAGCCTATTACACAGCTTGCCAATGTCTATATCAGTTCTCCTGAAAAAATTCTTGAGACAATGGTACAGATTACTGCCGTCAATAAATATCATTACTCTCTCTGTCCTCTCCGCCATATATTACCTCCCTCCCTGACTATTTTGCATTATTTTCACTGA
>DAOUFA010000048.1:0-8373 GCA_034430355.1 Dehalococcoidales bacterium | reverse complement strand
GATAACCTTGATAAGCTGTTGGCTAATAATATTGACCACCTCCGCCAGCAACTGCTTTCCATTCATGGTATTGGACAGGAGACCGCCGATTCCATAATACTTTATGGTGCCAACAAACCTATTTTTGTTATTGATGCTTATACCCGTCGCATAATCGACCGTATCGGCTTGGCTCCCGAGACCAATAGCTACACTGCTTATCAGACCCTTTTTATGCACGGTCTGCCCACTGATAGTGAGCTATTCAAGGAATACCATGCCCTGCTGGTCTGCCTGGCTAAGAATGTCTGCCGCAGCCGTCCCCTTTGCCAGCAATGCTGCCTCAATAATATCTGCCCATCCCATCACTAACCTCGCCCAAGCTTTTGATTAACTAGCTACAGCGTAGTATACTATTTGTATGGAGGTAGAGGCGCTAGCTATTAAATTAGTCGCCTGGATAAGGGAGCAGACATTGGCTGCCGGGTGTAGGGGGGTGGTGGTCGGGATGAGTGGCGGGCTTGATTCCTCGGTATTGGCGGTATTATGTCACCGGGCTTTCCCTCAGAACATGTTGGGAGTGGTTATGCCTTGCCATAGTAGTCAACAGGATGAGGAGCATGCCCTGACGGTGGCTAGCCAGTTTTCCATCCCGACTAAAGTGGTGGTTCTTGACCCTGTTTTTGATGCCTTGCTCCAGGCTTTGCCCGGTGATGGGGTAGAGCCTGGTGTCAGCCGACTAGCTAAAGCCAACCTCAAGGTCAGATTAAGGATGCTTACCCTTTATTACTTCGCCAATCAGTTTAAATATATAGTGGCTGGGGCAGGTAACCGGAGTGAACTGGCTGTAGGCTATTTTACCAAGTATGGAGATGGGGGGGTAGATATTTTACCCCTGGGTAATCTGGTCAAAGGACAGGTAAGGGAATTGGCTAATTTCTTGGGCATCCCGCAGCCGATTATTGATAAGCCACCGTCGGCAGGTTTATGGCAGGGGCAAACCGATGAAGGTGAGCTGGGGCTTAGCTATGAGGAGCTCGACCGGTATCTGGTTACCGGCCAGGCATCAACCAGGCTGAGGCAAAAGATTGAGTCTATGATAGCGACTAGTGCCCATAAGCGCTTGCCCCCGCTAGTGGCTAGCTTTCAGGAGGACTAAAAGTGATGACTAATAAGGTTAAAATTGTTACTGATAGCACCGCTTACCTATCGCCGGAAGAGATTGCCCGATACGATATTCACGTTTTGCCCCTCAAGGTTATCTTCGGCTTAGACGCCTATAGTGAGGGGGTGGACATTACCAATGAGGAATTCTATCGCCGACTAGCCAAAGCCGCCACGCTACCGACTACCTCGCAGCCTTCGGTAAGCGATTTTCCCCGCATATATGGCGAACTAGCCCAGCGCGGTCATCCCGTTCTTTCTATTCACATCTCCAGCCAGTTAAGCGGGACAGTTAATTCAGCTATGGCTGCCAGAGACAAGTTACCCCAAGCTCAAATTGAAGTAGTAGATTCACTCTCTTTGGATGTATGGACCTTAGTTATTCGGGCTGCCGAGGCTGCTGAAGCGGGACAGACCTTACCTCAGCTCAAGGCTTCCATTGAAAAGCTCAACACATCCATAAATGCTGTGGGTGTGCTTAGCACCCTGGAATATCTGTGGAAGGGAGGGCGTATTGGCAGTGCCAAGGCTTTACTTGGCACCTTGCTCAGGATTACGCCAGTCCTAGCCTTTGAGGCTGGAGAGGTTAAAGTCCTGCATAAGGCGAGGACCACCCGTAAAGCTATAGAATATATCCTAGAGGTTATGAGGGAACGGATAGAAGGAAGCACCCCCATTCACGCCGTAGTGGTTCACACCCATACCATTGAGCTGGCTTTGGTGCTGAAAAAGGAGGTCCAAGCCCATTTCAACTGCGCTGAACTAGACCTTCTCGAACTCGGACCGGTGTTGGGGACACACATAGGTCCGGGGTTCTTTGGTCTGGGTTTCTATAGTGAGCAGGACTGGCAACCAAACCAATACTGACCAGAAGGGTAGTAGCCAGAACTTAGTTATAGAGATTGTTTAGCAACCTATCCCCCTAACCCCCTTCCCTTATTAAGGGAAGGGGGAGTGTAGGTAAGAGAGGGGCTTCGCCCCTCTCTAAAATCTCTTCCCCCTCTCCTTCTCAAGGAGAGGGGGATTAAGGGGGTGAGGTTAATAAACAACTTAGTTATATCCTCTTGTTTTGACGGGGTGCCTGTGTTATTATTGAGTTGAGGCGAAGATGATCACGGAGAAAGAGAAGGCGCTAGAGCTAGCTATCAGCCAAATTGAGAAGCGATATGGTAAAGGCTCAGTGATGAAGTTGGGGGTGGCAATGGCTACACCACTGGTTGCAGCTATTCCCACTGGCTCATTGGCGTTAGACTTAGCCTTGGGTGTGGGAGGTATCCCTAGAGGGCGGATTACGGAAATATTTGGCCCTGAGGCATCAGGGAAAACTACCTTAGCCCAGCATGTAATTGCTGAGGCGCAAAAGCGAGGGGGTATGGCTGCCTATATTGATGTGGAGCATGCCCTTGACCCCTCTTATGCCGCCAATTGTGGAGTCAATGTTGATGACCTGCTCATCTCCCAACCTGATGCTGGCGAGGAGGCTCTGGACATCACCGAGGCGCTGGTCAGGAGTGGGGCTATTGATGTGATAGTGATTGATACTGTAGCTGCCTTAGTCCCCAGAGCTGAAATTGAGGGGGAGATGGGGGATACCCATGTCGGCTTACAAGCCCGCTTGATGTCACAAGCACTAAGAAAGCTAGCCGCTGCTATCGCTAAGTCAGGTACAGCGGTGGTATTTATCAACCAGCTAAGAGAAAAGGTTGGAATTATCTTTGGCAGCCCTGAGGTGACACCGGGCGGCAGGGCATTGAAATTCTACAGCTCAATACGAATAGACCTGAGGCGCACGGAAACAATTAAGGGGGGAACTGAGGCAATAGGTAGTCGTGTCAGGGCTAAGGTGGTCAAAAATAAGGTTGCCCCTCCTTTCAGGAGTGCTGAGTTTGATATCATGTTTGGCTACGGGATAAGCAAGGAGGGTAATCTTATCGACCTTGGTGTTGAGTGGGGGCTAGTAAAGAAGGCTGGCGCTTTTTTCTCCTATGGTGATATTCGCTTGGGGCAAGGTAGGGAGAGTGCCAGGCAATACCTGAGCCAGAACCCTGAGCTTGCCCAGGAGATTGAGCAGCAGATTAGGGCCTCAGTTGCCACCACCCATATTACGATGCCTGATGATTAAGACATCTTAAACAGATAACTTGGTGGGTAATAGGAGTAAGTAAGGCTGAGGCATAGGCTTCAGCCTTACGTTTTTAAAGGGGGTAGGCAAGTTAATGAGCAAAATTACCGCCATCCGCTTCGGGAAGGCTCGGGGAAAGCGAGTGAATGTATTTCTGGATGGCAGGTTTGCTTTTAGTTTGGAAGCTGAGGTGGTGGTAAAAGAGGGGTTGCAGGTGGAACAGGAGCTATCCACCAGTCACCTTGAAGCCCTGGCTCGGTCTGACCACTTCCACCGCTGCCTTAATGCTGCTGCCCGTTACCTTAGCTATCGACCTCGAAGCGAGTCGGAGCTAAAGCAGCGGCTTTACCAGCGTGGTTTTGATGGTGACTGTGTCGAGGCAGTGCTGGCCAAGCTAAAGGAGCAGGGGCTAGTAGATGATACCGCCTTTGCTCAATTCTGGAAGGATAACCGGGAATCGTTTAGCCCGCGCAGTCAGTGGCTAACTAAGTTAGAACTAAGGCGAAAGGGGGTAGCCCAAGACATTATAGACCAAGTGGCTGATGTAATTGATGACGATGATAGTGCTTATCGAGCCGCCCTTAATAAAGCTCGTAGTTTGCCCACCTCCGACTATCAGAGCTTTCGTCACCGGTTAGGTGAATATCTTAGGCGACGTGGCTTTAGTTACGGGGTGATAAATCACACCGTACAACGGGTGTGGTCAAAACAGGGGTCTAGCTAGCTTTTACCTTGACTTAAAATTGGCAAAGTAAGTAGTATTAGTTAATTATATTAAAGCCACAGGAAGAGAGGCAAAAATGCCATGAGTATAACGACAATAAATATAGTAACCATTATCTTTGCTTTCATCATTGGTGGGGTGGCTGGGGCGGCCTTTGTCTTCTTTTTTAGACGATTTAGGCTTACCCGAGAAATGCGTACTGCTGAGAGGAAGGCCTCCAGGCTGAGGGCTGAAGCTGAGCTCAAAGCCGGGGAAGTGGTTCGTGAGGCTAAAGAGGAGGTGGAGAAACTCAAGTCAGCCACTGAGGCAGAGTATCGCGAGCGGCGCTCGGAACTACAGCGCCATGAGAACCGTGTGAGTCAAAAGGAAGCGACTTTGGAGCACAAGATAGAAGGTGTCGACCATCGTGAGCGTAATCTGGCTGGCAAAGAAAAGCAAATGGAGTCCATCCGCGTCCAGCTTGAAGAGGCTAGAAATAAGCAGTTAAAGCAGCTAGAGCTGATTTCGGGCATGTCTACCGCCGAGGCAAAGCAAGCCCTGCTTGAGGCTATGGAGGTTGAGATGCAGGAGGAAGCCTCTCGGCGCCTTCGCCAGTGGGAAGCCGGGTTAAAAGAGGAGGCTGACAAGAAAGCTCAGGAAATTTTATCTGGGGCTATCCAGCGTTCTGCTTCTGAGGTTGTATCTGAGACTACAGTGGCCAGTGTTCCCCTCCCCAGCGATGAGATGAAGGGGCGGCTTATCGGACGGGAGGGTCGTAATATTAGAGCCCTGGAGCAGGCTACTGGCGTTGACCTAATTATTGACGATACCCCTGAGGCGGTGACGCTGTCTAGCTTTGACCCGGTGCGGCGAGAAGTGGCTCGCGTTGCCCTAAATAGGCTTATCCTTGACGGGCGCATCCACCCGGCTCGCATTGAAGAGGTGGTAGTTAAGGCCAAGGAGGAAGTGGATGCTACTATCTATAGTACTGGAGAACAGGCAGCCTACCAGGTGGGGGTGCATGGATTGCATCCTGAGTTGATTAAATTGCTTGGTCGCCTTAAGTTTCGCACTAGCTATGGACAAAATGTCTTAACCCATAGTATTGAGGTTGCCTATCTAGCTGGTATGATTGCTTCCGAGCTGGGAGCCAATGTTGCCCTGGCCAAGAAAGCTGGACTGCTTCATGACATTGGTAAGGCAGTTGACCGCGAGGTAGAAGGCAGTCACGCCGTTATCGGGGCTGACCTGGTTAAGCAATGGGATAAATCCCCTGAGGTGGTTCAGGGTGTCGCTGAGCACCATGGTGAAACTGATACTGTCGGCGTTTGGGGCTTTATCATCTCAGCGGCTGATGCTATCAGTGGTGCCAGACCCGGAGCCAGGCGTGAGTTGTTAGAGAGTTACCTGAAACGGCTAAAGGACCTCGAAGATATAGCCAGTGGCTTCAAGGGAGTAGAGAAGTCCTATGCTATCCAAGCCGGTCGTGAAATCCGTATCTTGGTCAAGCCAGAAGAGATTGATGATTTGGGAGCTATGAGGCTGGCTCGGGACATTGTCAAGAAGATTGAGGAAAGCCTGAACTATCCGGGGCAGATAAAGGTTACCGTGCTCAGGGAGACAAGAGCTATAGACTATGCTAAGTAGGAAGAGTTAGTGTTAGTACTAGTGGTTGGTGATGTAATTGGTAGGCCTGGCAGGAGGGCGGTAGGTGCCCTTTTACCAGGCCTTCGTCAGCAACATGGGTTAGATTTGGTTATTGCTAACGCTGAGAATGTTGCCGGCGGTTTGGGTCTAACTTCAACTACAGCTAAGGCGCTATTTGATGCTGGTGTTGATGTGTTGACCTCGGGTAACCATATATGGGCACAGAAGGAGATTATTCCCTACCTTGATAGTGAGATGCCCATTCTGCGTCCATTAAATTATCCCCCGGGCGTGCCCGGTAGGGGCTATCTATTAAGTGGTCAGGCTCTGGTGGTGAATTTAATGGGCAGAACCTTTATCGGTAATTTCGATTGCCCCTTTAGAGCTATGGACAAACTGTTAGCCGAGCTTAAACCCAAGCCACCAGTTATTATTGTTGATTTCCATGCTGAGGCAACATCGGAGAAAATAGCCATGGGGCGATACCTAGACGGTCGAGTCAGTGCTGTACTCGGCACTCATACTCATGTGGGCACTATTGATGCCCAGTTATTGCCTCAGGGTACCGCCTATGTTACCGATATTGGCATGACTGGACCTGTTGATTCAGTTATAGGTGATGATGCCGAGGCGGTAATTCGCCGTTTTCTGACTATGATGCCCCATCATTTATCGGTAGGTAAAGGCAAAACACTATTTAACGCCGTGCTGGTTAGGGTGGATGACAACAGTGGCCGGGCGATAAGCATCGACCGAATCTATCACGAGGTGGAGCCATAGTGTCCGGGGTAGACCTCCATATACACTCCACCGCCTCGGATGGTCGACTTAGCCCCGAGGAGGTCGTCCGCAAAGCAGCCGAGCGTGGGTTAACCATTATTGCCCTTACCGACCATGACACGGTGGATGGCATTGTTCCCGCCTTAGCCACGGCTAGGGCTTTCCCCGGGCTGAGAGTGATACCCGGCATTGAAATTAGCACTGATGTCCCTCGGGGTGAAGTTCATGTTCTGGGCTACTTTATTGATTATACCAACCACGAGCTGAAGGTGAGACTGGACAAAATGCGTAATTCTCGGCAAGACCGGGCTCGAAGGACGATTGCTAAACTGAAGGAATTGGGTATCCATATTGAGTGGCAGCAAGTCCAGGAAATAGCTGGCGATGGTTCTATCGGTCGCCCTCATATTGCTCAAGCTATGTTGGACAAGGGTTATGTCGCCTCAATTAAGGAGGCATTTACTAAATATTTAGGTCGGGACGGCCCTGCCCATGTTAAGTGGCAAAAGATGATTCCCATGCGGGTGGTGGAACTAATACAGCGGGTTAACGGATTACCAGTGCTGGCACACCCACTAACTATTGATGACCTGGAGACGATGGTTATTGAGCTAAAGGCGGTTGGTCTGGTAGGTATTGAAGCCTATTATAATGGTTATACTACTAACGAAGTAAGTCGGCTGGTTAGCTTAGCCGATAGGCACAATCTCATTACTACCGGTGGTAGTGATTACCATGGTCTAGACCCTAGCACGGAGACTAAGATTGGTGGTAGTGATGTGCCAATAGAGGCGGTGGAGCGCCTTATAGCTCTGGCTGAGCAGAGAGCGCTGAAGTTAGCCAACCCCCCCCTTCTTGATTAGTAAAAATAGCTACTGCTTAAATAAAATGAGATGTACCTATCACCCTAATGTTGAAACTGACCTGAGATGTGGTAAATGTGGTACGCCGATATGCCCTAAGTGTCTGGTGCAGACACCAGTCGGTGCCCGATGCCCCGATTGTGCCCGGCTATATAAGCTGCCTACCTTTCGCATTACCACCCAATACTATCTCAGAGCTATAGCCACCGCAGTAGGTATGGCTTTTGCCTGTGCTGTCGCTTGGTGGGCAATTAGGGGGGTGATACCCTCCCTTTACCTTAATTTCCTGCTGGCGGCTGGTTTTGGTTTTGCCATTGGTGAGTTGATTAGCATTTCGGTTAACCGTAAGCGCGGCCGGGGCTTAACCATTATTGCCGGCATTGCTGCGGCAATAAGCTACGTAATTAGTATATTTCCCCCCTGGGGGCTCCATTTTGTGCAGTTCGGCGTGATGGGCTTGGTTATTGACCTGTTAGCCGTGGCTCTGGGTGTTTATGTCGCTGTCACCCGTGTGCGCTAAACGGCTCTGACCTTTTCTCTTACCTGCTGTATTACTTTGGACATTGCTTCCCCGGCCTTAGCCCTGATCAGGACGGTGGCTTGGTTGTCCATAGGGGTGGGGCTGAGATTGATGATAACTAATTTGGCTCCGGCATCAAGGGCATAGATAGGCATATAGGCGGCGGGGTAAACAATCAATGTCGAGCCAATTACGATAAATAGGTCAGCCCTCTCCGAGCGCCGGGTTGCTTCCTTGAGCACCGGCTCCGGTAGCATCTCACCAAAGAGGACCATATTTGGTTTCAGGATACCATGGCAAGCCTCGCAATCTGGGATTTCCTCGCCCTCATCCAGCCTGGCTCTAATTTGTTCCAGCGGGTAACGCTTACCACAGCTCAAACAAATTACCCACCGCATATTGCCATGGAGTTCAAACACCTTGTCATCGGGCAACCCTGCCTTCTGGTGGAGACTGTCTATATTTTGAGTAATGACACAATCAAGCTTACCCAGCCTATCCAGCTCAGCGATAGCCAGGTGGGCTGGATTGGGCTCAGCATCAGTGGTTAACCCCCTTTCCTGAAATACCCGCCACCATTTTTTCCTGGATTCGG
>DAOUFA010000047.1:0-16561 GCA_034430355.1 Dehalococcoidales bacterium | reverse complement strand
GGGCTTGACCACGGAGCCGATGACTACATCACCAAGCCAGTGGGGACTAGGGAACTGGTAGCCAGGGTGCGAGCAGTATTACGCCGCGCCGAGTTGCCCTCCTCGCAGGATATAAGGCAGGGGGTTATCTATAGCGATGGCCTCCTTACCGTTGAGATTACTGAGCGGAAGATTATAGTGAATGGCAAGCGGATTAAGCTCACCCCGAGAGAGTTCCGCTTGTTCACCCTCCTGGTGGAGAATGCCGGCCGTATTCTTACCCACAAGCAACTCCTGGAAAAGGTGTGGGGCTGGGAATATACTGATGACCTGGATTATGTGCGCATTTACATCTCACATCTGCGCCAGAAGATAGAACCAGACCCCAGCCTGCCCCGATACATCATAACTGAACCCGGGGTAGGTTACTCCTTCCAGAAATTCAGCTAATACCAAGCCACACATTGCGCAATCTGGCTAATTGTCCAGTTTGTCCCTAGGTATCTGGAATCAAGGACTTCGTATTCGGTGCATATCTCGTTCGCTGGCTGAGTTAATGCATCGCCGCTGACGAAGACACCTTTCCGGTTGGTCTCCAGAGTCTCTAAGGAGGCTAGGCATCCCTAATCAATATGAACGAGTATAAATGTTGGTGATTATCCCTTGAGAGCAAGTATGGTATAATGGAACACGGTGTATACAAGTAGCTACTTGTCGGGCTGAGATTATAATATAATAGTTGAAGAGAGGCTGGGCACCGGGTCTATCCTGATGGTATGCCCCAGTACCGGCAGGACCCTGAGGAAGAGAGATATGCCTGTAATCCTTGACATCCCCCTGAGTTTGAAGACCGGGGAAGTGCTGCGCCGGGAGGGATGGGGGGGAAATTTTAAAATCAGGCCTAGGATAAAAAGCCTCATTCTGGAACTGCTTGACAGTGTGAAGCAGGTACATCTTCTGGAGCCAGCGGTGGCCTATGAAATCCAGTCGATAACTGAGATGAGCCGCGAGCAGGTATCGCTGGAGGGTAATTCAGTGGTGCACGGCTCATTATTACCTTCAACCTTCCCCGAGGCTAAAGAGCTGGCCATTGCCGTCGGCACTATCGGCCCCAGGCTGGAAAAACAGGTAACAGAGTACTTCGACCAGGACGAGCCTTTGCGAGGTATACTTCTGGATGGCATCGGCAGCGCCGCCGTGGACTCGCTAACGCAGGAAGTCTGCAGGTTGATAACGGCGGAGACATCATCCCGCAGCTATCAGGCGAGCAGTCCCGTCAATCCGGGCATGCCTGGCTTACCCATTACCGAGCAGTGGCGATTGCTGGAAATGGTACCGGCACGGGAAATTGGAGTGAGCCTGACCTCTTCAGGAGAAATGGTCCCCCGTAAATCAACCTCCATGGTCATTGGCATAGGGCCAAAAATGAAAACGTGGACACGAGCTGAAGTCTGCGCCCGCTGTAGCCTTAAGAATAACTGCCCCTATAGAGTAAAGAGTAAAGCCTACCGGCAACACCAGAAGCAGCAGAAATAGTTAGCAAATGGGACAGAGGGAAGGAATGCCAACCAAGAATATATTAAGAGGATGCTGACCTGAGATAGAGCCAGCGGTCGGATTCGAACCGACGACCGGCGGTTTACGAAACCGCTGCTCTCCCCCTGAGCTACGCTGGCATTTGAAGCTAAATCTCAATTTTTTGATACTGTTATGTCTACTATTGGCGTTAAATTGGCGTTATTTTTTTGAGATACCCCTGCCGGCATCACTTCGTCTAACAGCGCCATAGCGTCCTCTTGCATCCCGCTTATTATATGGCTGTAGGTGTCCATTGTAAAGGCTACTGAAGCATGCCCCAGGGCTTCACTGATAACCTTTGGCTTAGCTCCACGTAGTAACATGAGACTGGCAAAGGTATGTCTAAGGTCGTGAAAGCGGACCCCCTTCAGTCCTGCCCGTTTTACTATTCTGGCGAAGTCATGGGACAGCACACAGGGGTCAAGCGGCTTGCCTTCTATATTGGCGAAAACAAGGCTGTCGAGAGTAAGTGGCTGCCCGAGCTGCCAATAAAGCGATTCCCTCTCCGCTCGGTATTCCCTCAAGTATAGAGCTAACTTTGGCGTCATGGCGACACGGCGCCGACTGTGGCTTGTCTTAGGCTCTTTGAACTCGCATATACCACCGCGCTTATATAGCACTTGGCTAACCGATATCGAGAGCATATCAAGGTCAATATCCCGCCACCTCAAGCCTAGCAATTCAGCTTGGCGGAGTCCCGTGCTCACGGCGGTATAGATTACCGGGTAGTAGTGGTTATCCGCTGCCATGTCAAAAAGGACTTCGACCTCATAAGGGGTTAAGGTGCGCATAGCCTTTTTATGTGGTGATGGTGGGTCCACCAGTTCTGCAGGATTACGGCCTAAATAGCCTTGTCTCACGGCATACTTTAAGGACTGAGACAATACCCGGTGTTGATGGTGAACTGTCCGAGCCGATAGCTTCTCACAAGCCTTGCCATAATAGCTCTGTATTGCCTGCGGGTGAAGGTGTTTTAGCTGGACATGGCCTAGGGCAGGGGTTAGGTGAGTCTCTATAATGGACTGGTAGCCTTCAAGTGTCCGGGACGAGCAATTGGTTTTCACATAACCCTCTAGCCAGTTCTTAAGGTGCTGTGCTAGGGTGAGCCGTCCTGGAGGGGTATATACGCCTTTATCAAGGCTAGTCAATAGCTCGGTTAAGCGCCTTTGTGCGTCCCCCTTGCGACCATGAACCGTCTCGAAGTGCCGGCGGGGCCTCCCGTCCGGTCCCTGGCCGGTGTAGATTTGAATTTGCCAGCTATGGTTTCCTTTTTGTCGAATGTGACCTCTCATTTTGTGCCTCCTTTTCGTTTTTGTGGATTATGTCTTCAACATCTTGTGGATGCATATCGTAAATATCTGCTATGTCCTTCGGGGATGACCCTCTTTTACTTTGCTCGTAGATGTCCTTCTCAAATTCCCTAATATCCTCTTCGCTTTCGGTAAACCTGGGGTCAAAAGGCCCTGGGGGGTACAGGCTATCTACCATTGAAAACCACAAAGGGGCTTTAGGTATCCATCCGTTTACGACTATACGCTTATATAGTCTAAGGCAATCCTTATTTCTCCAGGGTGTGAAAGCTAGATAGCCGTCTAGGTCTGCGGTATCAGTAATGCCCTTCGCTTCTCTACGCATGTAAAGTTGAAATAGCAATATGATTATCTTTGCTGGAGCATCCGGGGCAGCTTTTCTTAATCTAATTATCCACTGAGCTTCCGCCTTTGTGAATTTACGTTTCATGTCCGGGTACATAAACCCTTGTTTACTGACAATGTTAGCTGCCAGTATATCAAGAACGAGGCGGGCATCTTCCCCTTCGTTATCAGTTATAGACCATATACCACTTGTATCGGGAACTGCCACCTCTTTGGCTATTCGCTGTATAGTCCTTGGATGAAGTATTTCAGCTTGGCGATTTTCTTTCTTCAATCGTCTCTCAAGGTCTTTTCTTATTTGGGCTGGTGGCCATCCAGCCATAGCCTTAGTCTCAATTTCCTCCTGAATATCTCTGGCCGTATTACGTCCCCTATTTCGTGTTGCCATTATTCCCCTTTACTCAGTTTAATGCCTCTTAAGTGTCGCAATAATTATCCAAGGTGTCGCACTAAACCATTGACGACTACATTCTACCATAATATACTAGAAGTGTCAATAATAAAAGTAAAAATATTTTAGGAACCTGAGAGATGCTAGTGATAGGAACTCATAAAGACTATGTCTGAAGATTCAGCCAAATTATGCCATGCCCGGAGACGTGCAAGGCAAAGGGCTAATAGAAAACTATTCAAAGGTGAAAAACCGAAGATATCGAGGAGGTCAAGTTTCCCAAACTTTTGGGAATGGGCATACTGGCGTAGACCCAGAGATACAAGAGGGCTGAGTGACAGTGAAGCAATTATAGTGGCTCGTAGACGAATTGAAAGTGGCAGAGAATAAAAAGGGGAGGTAAAAAGTGGTAATAGCGAATGGTCTAAGGAAATGGAGACATAAATTGAGTTATTCCCAGCAAGAACTCGCCGCCGTGGCTGGAGTATCGCCTGCAATGATTGTCACCATTGAGCGCTATGGTTATCTGCCTGGGCCAGATGTCCGCGCTAAACTGACTTTGGCCCTGGGGATATCCGAGGCAACGCTGTGGCCTAGCCTAGCTGAGGCTGTGGAGGTCAAGTAGAGATGGAGAATAACGAGCGACTTACTATGACAATCCCGGAGTTTGCCGATGCCGCCGGTATCTCCAAAAATCTGGCCTATTCCTTAGCCAAACAAGACCGCTTAGGTGTGAAAGTTATCTACCTGGGCAAGCGGATGGTTTTAAGCAGAAAGGCCGTTTGTGCCCTACTTGAGGGCAATGGTGATAAGCCTGAAGGCAGCTAGAGTTAGGGTTTTGGAGGATAAGAAGAGATGGGAAGAGAAGAGATAGGGGATTTCAAAGATAAGCAAATAATATGCAAAATCTGTGGGAATAGCTTTACCTTTTGCATTGGAGAACAGAGGTTTTATCATGACCGTGGGTTAGCGGAGCCCCGGCGTTGCCCCAGATGCCGCCGGCGAAAGCGTGAGAATCCGACACTCGTTGAAGACCAAGGGAACGGGGGTAAGCTATGAGTGTCAGTAAACCGCGCCAATTTCAAGTACCTACTGGCTATAAGTTTCTCTGGGAAGAAGGGGACGAAAAGAATGTCATGATGTCAGTTACCCGACTTGTTGAAGATTTCCGGTCACGCAATCTCACTGGTGAGTTTGAAGTTAAAATAAATCATAAAGGCAGCCCTCAAATCTTAATTGCTGATAGCCGGGTGAACCTTTCTAGCTCCCGGGCGAGGGCTGACTTCGCCAAGCGTCTGCAAGATAGGGTGATAGACGAAGACCTATTTTTTTATCCTTGGGATGCATTACTTGAGCAGGTTTGTGCCTTGTCCATACGGGCATATAGAGAAGGCGAACCAACAGAAGAAATATGGCCGGCTGAAGATGACACTCTTGAAGTTGAATATCTACTTAAGCCATTACTCTACTTGAAGCACCCCGCCGTCGTTTTTGGGGATTATGGTTCACTAAAGAGCTCGACCGCATTGGCTATCGCCTATGTAGTCCAGCTTCCCTACCACGATAATGACTTGGGACTCATAACAATAGGCGAATCGTCCCGGTGCCTATACCTAGACTATGAAGATGACCCTTCTAGTTTTAGAAAGCGCTGGAGTGCTCTAGAGAGAGGTTTTGGAAAGGGGGCTATGCCGATATTCTACAGACGCATGACTACCACGCTTGCTGATTCAATAGAGCAACTACAGCGAATCATCCAAGACAAGGACATTAAGCTGGTGATAATTGATAGTCTCGGTCCGGCAGCAAGGGGCAATCTTAACGACCCGGAGCCAGCGATAAAATATCATGGAGCTCTGAGGCAGTTGAATATTACTAGCCTGACCCTAGCACATACGGCTAAAGACCAACTCACCAAAAGGCGGACTATATTCGGCTCGGTATTCTTCACGAATCTTGCTAGGTCAGTCTGGGAATGTAAGGCAGAGCAGGAGACAGGGGAAGATGAGGCGGTTATTAGCTTAAAGCACGTTAAGGCGAATTTATCACGGCTACACCCGCCACTAGGCTATAGATTCGGTTTTACCGATAACAGCATAACAGTAGTGAAAGCTGACTTGAGAGACACCGGTTTATCAGGTGAATTACCGCTATCCTGGCAGATAAAGAATCTCCTCAGGCAAGGCTCCCTTACAGTAAATGAAATCACAGAGCAGTTGGGTAGTAAGGCGGACACTATCGGGCGGACACTACGCCGAATGAGAACTAAGAACCAGATTATAAAACTAAAGGACGATACGTGGGGATTATCAGTATAGGCGGACACTTTTTAGCTTCACTGTCCGCCTCTTTATACTAGAATAGCCAAATAAGGCGGACACATTAAAGCGATGATAACGCTAATTTTAGCTTTAAGTAAGGTAAAAACGGACACTTTGTCCGCCCTGTCCGAACACACTGTCCGAGGGGGCGGACGGACAAGGGGGGTATATATAATATACCCCTGTCCGGCCCCCGGTGTCCGCCTAGTGTATTATTGGAGGTTACTTAATGACTAGCGAAGAGACAAACAAGAGTGGTTCTTTAGAGATAACTACAGAACGCCAGCGGTGCAGAGCTATTCGTAAAGACGGCCAGCCTTGCACAGCTTGGGCAATCAAAGACGGTCTATGTGTAGGGCATCAGCCTAACAGTAACACAGGCCGGGCAAAGGGGGGCATCCATAGTTCAAAGAAGCATCGGCTCGATGCTATGCTGCCACTTAGATTAAGGCCAGTTCTTGATTTACTGGAAACTGCGCTAGTTCAGGTTTATAAGGGGAATCTTAAACCCTCCCAGGGTCAAGCGTTAGCTGCTCTTGCTAGTGCTGTTGTAAGGACGATTGAGGCCGGCGTTTTTGAGCAGAGACTATTGGAGCTCGAGGAGCGTTTTGGTACTGGGCGATTACTCAAGCTGAGGCGGGAGGAAGAGGTTACATTGGCCTCAGGGGAATAGGATAATTTGAGGCAGTTATTGATGGTAAAAATGGGAAGCAACGCTAAATTAACGCCAGTTCAGCTATGGGAGCCGACAGAATTACGAGTGAAAGCAGCGGTCTACTAGTTCTTTGAAGTACTGAAGGATTGAGAGAGATGGGGAAAGTTAGCAATTCCGTCAACTTCTCAAGAGTTAGCAGAATCGTCAACTTACGAAGGAAAAGGGATAAAAATGAAGGACCTTGACAGACGATTAAGAACGCTTGAACAGAAGCCATACAGAGGCGTAGAGGACTTGCCAGACGAAATACTATTGGAGCACGAAGCAAAAGGCAATAAGGCTGCGACTGTGGAACTCCTGAAGAGGAAGGAAGCCCGGGACAAGTTAATTCCCTTCTGTCAACTCACCTTCCCGGGATATCAGCCAGCGTCTCATCTGGTAGCTCTGGCTGAGAAGCTGGAAGCTGTCGAGCGTGGAGAGATTAAAAGGCTTATGGTATTTGTGCCGCCGAGACACGGTAAGAGTGAGCTATGCTCAATCCGCTTCCCGGCATGGTATTTAGGCTATAATCCTCAAGCTCAAGTTATCGGCTGTAGTTACGCTGAAGGTCTGGCTTATACGTTCAGCTATGCCATACGAGAGACTATTGTCAGCCCTCAGTATCAGAGGCTATGGCAGTACCAGCTAGACCAAGCAGGGGCGGTTCGCTGGCAGCTTGCAGGGAAGGCTGACTTGAGGGCATCATATATCGCTGCTGGTGTGGGTGGCTCGATTATCGGCGAAGGTGCTAACCTTCTCTTAATTGATGACCCGGTTAAGAATGTCGAAGAGGCTGAGAGTAAGAATCAAAGGGACCGGGTCTGGGACTGGTATAGAACGGTAGCTAGGACAAGGTTAGAGCCCGATGCCTCAATAGTGTTGATAATGAGCCGGTGGCATAAAGATGACCTTGCTGGCCGTCTACTTGAACTAGCACGGAATGACCCAAAGGCTGACCAATGGGAAGTGTTGCACTTGAAGGCAATTGATAATGAGCAGGCTTTATGGCCTGAGCGATACCCTCTTGATGTGCTTGAGGTTATCAAGGCCAGTATTGGTGCCCGTGCATTTGAAGCACTCTATCAGGGTGAGCCTGCGATTGCTGAAGGCAATATCATCAAGCGTGAATGGTGGCGGTACTACAAGGAAAGCCCGAGCTTTAATCGCATAATCCACTCATGGGACACTGCCTTCAAAGCTAAGTCAAGTAATGATTACTCGGTTTGCACGGTTTGGGGTGAGACACAGAACGCTTATTACTTGATTGACGTCTGGCGAGGACGGGCAGAGTTCCCCGAGCTCAAGCGGATTGCAGAGTCACTTTTTGAGCGTGATAAACCAGTGGCTGTCCTGGTTGAAGATGCTGCCAGTGGGCAGTCTTTAATCCAGGAATTTCAAAGAGAGACGAAGATTCCTTTATTACCAGTTAAAGTAGAGAGAGACAAAGTTGTGAGGGCTTACTCAGTTACTCCACTTATTGAAGCGGGTAGGGTTTATCTGCCGGAGTGGGCGCCATGGCTCTATGACTATGTGGAAGAGCTATCAGCCTTCCCTTCAGGCCAGTTTGATGACCAAGTGGATAGCACTACACAGGCTCTTAACTGGCTGAATGTCAGTAAGCTACCGGAGTATGAAATAGTCGTATTCGACGCCATGAAAGAGTTTGGACTCGAAAGAGAGCTGGATATAGGATAGGGGGTAAAAGAATTATAGGAGGTAAGAAGCCTGGCTGGGGAGTTGACTCCTTAAGCAGGTGGTCTTTTTATCCTTCCCATCTGTCTCTGGGGTTAGCTCCCCTCGCCAGGGTGAAAATTAAACAGGAGGTAAAACATGGTAGACAATAAAATTCCACAAGGTAGTGTCAAGGTGACGCTAGGGGGGCAGGAGTATGAGATTAAGCCACTCGTTATCAAGGAGTCAAAAGTATGGCGCAAAAAGGTAATCAAGCTGCTTTCCTCGTTTTCCAAGTATGCCGAGGTTACCTTGGAAAATCCCAAAGATTTCAGCGAGGCATTGGCTACGGCTTTGATGACTATGCCTGACCAGATGGCGGACTTGTTCTTTGAGTATGCCAAAGAGCTCAACCGGGAGGAGATAGAGGAGGTAGCTTTTGACTATGAAGTGATTGAGGCTTTTGGTAAGGTGAGTGAGTTGGCCTTCCCCTTTAGTGCGGACACTTTTGGGGGGCCGAAGGTTAAATAGGAGGTAAGTTATGTCGATAAGCGCAGGTGACGTAATAGTAAAGATTGGTGGTGAAACAGGCGGCTTTGACAGGTCTATGGACCACGCAGATGCCAGAATAAAGAAGTCCTCCGGGCAATGGCAACAGCGGATGAAGAAAGTCGGCATGGCCATAATGGGGACGGTTATAGCGATAGGCGGTGTCTCCCTTAAAATGGCGGCTGACTTTGATAGTGCAATGCGGGAAGTCAACACGATGCTATTGCTCAATGAGGAGGAGTTTCAGGCATTGTCGGCAGATGTTCGGCAACTCTCAAAGGATATGGGTGTTGATGCTGTTGCTTCTGCCGAGGCACTCTATCAGGCTATCAGCGCTGGTGTTCCCAAAGAGAATGTTATTACTTTCTTAGAGATAGCTACTAAGGCGGCTATCGCTGGCGTTACCGATACCACAGTTGCTGTGGATGGTTTAACTACAGTTATCAATGCTTACAAGTTGCCCATGAGCGAAGCTCAAAAAATATCCGATGTTATGTTCACTACTGTCAAGAGAGGAAAGACAACCTTTCCTGAACTTGCAGCTAGTATGTCACTAGCAATGCCCACAGCCGCTGCTTTAGGTGTCTCATATGAAGAGGTCTTGGCTACAGTTGCTACTCTTACAAAACAGGGCGTTCCAACAGCTCAAGCATTTACTCAAATAAGGGCGTCAATGGTTTCATTACTGAAGCCTACAAAAGAAATGGAAGAGTTGATAGCAGCAGCAGGCTATGAGACTGGTAGGACAATGTTGGAAGCTCTAGGTTATGCCGGTACGCTGGATGCTTTAACAGTGGCCGCCCAAGGCAATGATGCTATTCTAGCGAAAGCATTTGGTAGTGTAGAGGCGCTTGGTGTCGTTTATGGGACGACAGGTGAAAATGCTTTAATGGCAGCAGAGGATATTGATGCTATGACTAATTCGGCGGGCGCTGCCGATGCTGCTTTTGATGAGATGGAGAAAACGGTTAGTCGCAAATTCGCCAAAGTTAAAGCACAATTCAAAGATACTGCTCTAACGCTAGGGACTGCTTTAATTCCAGTAATAGCCAGACTTTTGGAGATTATAACCCCTGTTATAGCTAAAGTGTCAGAATGGATTGAAAAGCATCCTAGACTATCAGTAGTAATCTTAGCTTCAGTGGGAGCAATGGGGGCTATGATGATAGTTATCGGCCCACTCATGAAGATGTGGGGCGTAATGCTTGGTTTAATCCACTCAAATACACTAGCCCTAGTAGCTCATAAAGTAGTGATGATAGCTCACAAGCTGGTTTCCTTGGTGGCTATAGGTGTAATGAAGCTGATAACTATAGCTCAGTGGGCTTGGAACGCAGCCATGAACGCTAACCCTATCGGGGTAATTATCACCCTGATTGGTCTGTTGGTGGCTGCTGGCATCTATCTCTACAAGAACTGGGATAAGGTGGTAGCCTTCTTCAAGAACGCCTGGAGAAGGATTAAGCTCTTCTTCTTGACTGGAGTTGAGAAGGTGCTTGGTATCTTAGCGAGATTTACCGGCTGGATACCATTTGTTGGAGACAAAATAGCTGCTCTTCACGATAAAATAGCCAATATGATTGATGCGGAGAAGTTGGGTAGCGATGCAGACCGAGCGGCAGCTTCCCTTGCTGAGTTGGCTAAAAAGGTAGGTGAAGCCTCTGACGATATGGTGGCCGATGTAGAGCAGGCTACACAGTCAGCTATCCAAAGTGCTCAAACGGTCGCCAATGAAGAGAAGCGGATACTTGAAGAACGAGCCTCATTCTATCGTGATAAACACTATGAGAGAATGGAGCTTATAGATGAGCGGATGATGGCAGAGATTAGGGCGATAGACCCTGCACTTGCCGCTGAACTAGAGGGCTACAATGAGCAAATTAAAGCTCTGGGTAAGGCCGATGAGGAACGGAATCGACAAATTGAGGAAGACCGTGTCAAAGCACTAGAGGAAGAACTTAAAGTTGGCGAAGATTTAACTGCTGCACGAGAGCGTGAAATTAAGGACCAAATAGCCGATAGCGAGGCGAGATGGGAGACGGAACGGCTGATTGAGGAACGCAACCTGAAAATCTCCGAGCTCAATATGGACGACTATTTCGAGGGGCGAAAAGGCTTGATTGATGCCGGCCTCGCAGCGCAAACTCTAGCGTATGATATGGAGCTTGCGGCTTTTAAGGCACTAAATACTGCAAAGCTCGAGGACGCCGAGAGGTTCGTTAAAGACTATAATGAGATAATGGCTGGGCTAGGTGCCGAAAGGGCTTATGAGTTTGAATTGCCTGGGCAACCTACTCGAGGTGGCGCACCACCCCCAGGTTACGCCAGCTGGGATGTCTACGACCAAATCAAGAAGACATGGCAAGCAAGCGGTAAGAGCTGGGAAGCCTTTATTAAGGGTCGTGGCATGGCAGGCACTCCAATACCCACACTACAAGGTGGTGGCCTTGTTACTCGCCCTACTTTGGCAATGCTAGGGGAACGTTTTAGACCGGAACTCGTGCTTCCCTTGGATAAGCTGGGGGCGATAGGCGGGAATATCTTTAACTACAATGTATCCTTTCCGGGATTGGTGGTAAGAGAAGAGCTTGACATTGAGAAAATCAGTAGAGCCGTTGGCAGGGAATTGAGGATTATACAGGATAGGACTGAAAGGAGGGTAGGTTTAAGAGGTGGCTAGGCTAGTAGGGGTATAGTTAATCAATGAAATAGGAGGTTTATAATGAGACTGAATGAACTAAATGTTAAGATTCTAGAAGGGTTGAGTGGTGAGGCGAAGCGGGACTTTGAGGCGGGGTTAAAAACTCTGAATATGGACAACCCGGCTGATAGAGAGGCATTACGGGAGTCAATTCGCAAGCTAAGACCTGACTTCACCGAAGCTCAAATTGAGACATTCGTCTCTGGTGAGACGAAGCCTGAGAGCGACCTTGAAGAGTCATTTGTGAGGTTAGGCTTGACGAACAAGCAAGCTGAAATCGCAGCAAAGGGCGATGTCAAGAATCTAGGATATTCAGGGCCAAGTGGCGGAGGTGATAGAGAAGCACTTATCGCTAGTCTAAAAAGTGCTCATCCAGAATGGACTGACCGGCAAATCGAGATATTCCTTAACCCGGATAGGAAATAATGAACATGGCTCTGGTAGGGATTCGACTAGGCTGTTTAAGAAAAGGGCGTGGTTTTTCCATGGCCTGCGTCCTTGCCTCCTTGGGCAGCCTTCCCTACCAGGGTCAATCCAATTAAATTAAGAGAGGTGATAACATGACAACGGACACAATTAAGGCAATACAAAAGCAAATCATAGTTAAACTTGAAGCCGGAAAGGACGTTTCCGAACTGACCAGGCGGCTTGCCCAGGAGAGGGTCAAGATAGCCACCGAGGGCGAGTTGGCAGAACTTCAGAAGATAGCAGATGAGCGCCAGCAATTGCGGGACAAGGCGGAGGCGGTCAAGAGCAAGGTTCAAAAGCAAGGCGAGGCTATTGACGCCTTCCTGAGCCTGCGGGATAAGCTGGTTAGTCAACTCGAACCGCTGCTTGAGCCAATGGGTGAATTAGCGAAGATGGCATCTGCCAGCTGGGAACGGGACCCCGGTGAGTGCTATATCTTTAATGATATGGGACAATTCGCAGCCACAGTCAGGAGTGTCCCAAAGGGGTATTTGCCGGCTGACTTCGGTTGCCCCTTCCTAGAGATGAAAGGCGGCCAAGTAGATGCCTATGGCAAAGCACCTGAAGCCAATGCTTACTTCATGGCAGCCGTGGGTATCCTGGCTGGGTTTACAAAGGGAGTTAGAGCAATCCCACTTAAGCCAGTTGAGGGACTTGTAGCTATAGACAATGAGCCTGAGACTGAGGCGAGAAGCTGTGTTATATGTTCACATGCTGAAGTTGAGACAATCAATAATTTACTGAGACAAGGTAAGCCTTTACGGGATATCGAGAGCGAATTCGGCGTATCCCGTAGCTCACTCTCCAGGCATAAGAGCCGTTGCCTTAATGAAGGCGTGATAAGGGTAACAGATGCCGCTTAAGACAGTCAGTGAAGCCCCAATGTATTGTAAGGATTGCGGGTTGCGGGATAGCTGGCAGCGTAAGCCAGAGGCCGATATTAAAAGCGATTCGGGTCAGGTCATGTGGGAAAGGTGGGTATGTACTATCTGCGGTCATTCCACTATTATCCCAGTGAGCGACCTAGACCTATAGAGACGCACCAAAATGCGATTCTAGGCGGGTAAAGGCTCAGGCAAGGGGTTACACTTCAAGTGTTTTGGGGTAATTTTGAATTATTTTTTAAAAATAATGGCAAAAGGTATTGACAAATGAAAAAATGTGTTATATTATATGCGGACTTCATCCCCGCCCGTTGGGCATGGCCTTGGTCGTGTTCCCCGGGCGGGTGTTTTATGAGATGCTTAATACCATATTATTCTTTGATGGTCAGCACCTTTACCGAAGTGCCTTGCGTGCTTGGAGACCGCTGCCTGCCGTTGGTCCCTCAAACTACTCTTGGCCAAGTTACGATGTAGCCAAACTGTCTAGTGTATTAGTTTCTAGAGACCCCCAACGAGTAATAAAGGGAATACGTTTTTACACAGGAGTTCCCAGACTGGATGTAGACGCACACTGGCATATATTCTGGACTAATAAGCTAAGGTATCTTAAATCGCAAGGGATAGAAATATACAAGGGGCGCATAAACTCAGCTAATCAAGAAAAGGGGGTTGATGTACGTATTGCCATTGACCTTATACGGCTTACATATGAGCAGAAATATGATATTGCTATGCTTGTAACCCAAGATTGGGACTTTGGCCCAGCCGTATTGTTGGCTAAGGAAATAGCAAAAGACCAAGGTCGCCAGCTTGTTTTTGAATCGTGTTTCCCTGTAGGTCCCGGAACAGCGAATACTCGTGGAGTCCCGGGTACAAATTGGATTGAAATTGACCAGACTACCTATGATGCTTGCTTTGACCCACGAGACTATAGGGGAACTACAATACCCTAATCCCCCTACTTCCCCCACCTAGCTTGAGCTGCCTTCTTAGCTATCTCTACTCGCCTTTCAGGTGTAAGCCTTTCAGCCCTCACCCGACCCCCCTTCAAGCCACCAAGCCTACCTAATGCCACAGGGTCAATTGACCCACTACCCTTCAAGAGCTTAGCCAATGCCAAATACAGAGAAGGCGCCGAAGTATATTTCCCCGGCGCCCTATAAGTTGACTGTATTGCTAACTTTTGTCTCAGTGAGATACCCCCCCTTCTGTTATTGGGACTGCCAAAACCTTGACTATTGGCGATGATTTATTCGTTTAAGGGCAGCCTTGTATCCCATTTCAAATGCCTCCACATACATGGAGAGGTCTCCTATTTCTATACCATCAATTTCAGGGTCGGCAACTATTTCATTCCACCCCTTGATGTAGTTAAGGCAGTATTCTATCGCGGCTTCCCTAATCTCCGGGTTCTCTATCCCTTTGTCTTGAATCATCGCCTCAACCAAGACTGGCGTTGCCACATCATCGTTTCTGTAGGGGACTTCACGCACTAAGCCGTTGGCCTGTTTTATGGTGATTACTATATCCCCCAGATGGTCTTTGTGGATTCCCTCTACGAGTTTCACTCCCTCTACTGCTACTGCTCTTGTCATTGTGGTTATACTCCTTTCTTTAGATTTTGCTTGTAGATTTGGACTAATATCCGGCCGAGCCTCTTGTGGCCCGCCTTCAAATACCACTTCCCCCACCATTCCGCCATTGTGTCAATTACTTCCTCGGGCAGATTGATGAGGTCATTCTCTGCATCGGTCGTGGCATTGTCCATAGTCTGCGGGTCAAATGTCACACCTGCCTCCTTTCGGGGAAGCCAGTAGCATGGCTCCCCCTTTTTTTATTTCACTAACAGCCTCTATACTGCCGGGTAACTAAACCTCCTTTTGCATTATCCAGAGGCTGAGAGCGAGCTTAGTGTTTTGGCTCTAAGCCTGCCTCCCCGGGCCCCGAGCTTAACGAAATGGTCTTTACCATATCTATCTAGTGTTACCTGACCGCCCTTTTTACCAGCTTGGCGTCTCTTCTGTTTTAAGGATTTATGTGCTCGTATCTGTTCGGGAATAGTATCCATTATACATTTACCGAAGGGACACTCAAGACACCTTGACGGCCTCCCCAAATACTGACTGGCTAGCTCACAACCGCTATCATTTAAGAGATAAGCCAGACCATCAGTCTTGTATTGCCTCTTCTGGATTTCTTTTACTGTCTCCATTTCCCTATCTCCCCTTGATTTTTCTTCCCCTACCAGCTACAATAAAAATAGCTGAGGGTTCACTCGCAAGGTGCTTCTCTCGGTTGTGTCCCTGGGGCTCAAACTTCAGGGACACTTTTATTTGCTATGGGCATTACCCCCTTTCTTAATCTTTAATCATCTTAAATAGTCAGTTCACTTGGTAATCTGATATTGTGCGTTTGACAATATGCTATGATTTCCTCTGGTTTCACATCTCCCCTTCGAGTCCAAGTACCATAAACAACAAGTTGAGAATTAGACGTGCCAAGTAACTCTTCGGGAAGTATTGCGAGATATTTGTCTCGCCCTTCCTTGAAACCTCCTTCCAAGAACTCATCGTGATTGCCAGCTATCACTAGGAATCTTACACCTTCCATTCACTACCCCCTTTTCTTGGTATAGGAAAGCTCCAACACTACCCAAGTGCCGTCTAGCTTCTTACCTTTAATCCTGCCTTCAGCTAATAGCTTCCTGACTCTTCGCTCAGATATTCCTAGCTTATTAGCTGCCTCTTTGACGCTCCATATATTTTGCATGCCTAAACTATACCACAGTCGGAACAGTTTGTCAAGCCCTATTGACATCCCCACCCATAGTGCTATAATCCACGATAAAGGGGGGTAAAATGCAACCTAAGGAAATAGCAAAGGATATATTGGTCGCTTTAATTAGTAGGGTTCGGGTGCCAGGGGGAGGAGACCCGCAAGGTGTAACAAAATGGGTCGCTGAAGCTTATCGGATTATTTATGAGGCTGTCCTTCATCCTGTGAAAGAGGCCAAATAACTGTTTGGCCATCCCAAAGATACATAATCTCTTCGATGGTTAATTCAACTGAGCAGTTGAATAGTAGTGGAAACAAGCGGGCAAATAGACAAGCCAGCTAATCACTAGAAAGCCTACTAGACGTCACCAGATAACCGAGAAGGGGGATTAACCATACCGGGTATAGATAATCCCCTTTAGGATACTCTGTTTGTTATCGACTCACACTCAGACTGAAGGTAAAAAGTTGGCGTTAAAAAGGCGTTAAACTGTTTGGGACTGGTTGTTACATAAAGGTATATTACGCTCAAAATGGCTTTTTACCCATTGACACAACTGTTCTAATTTGTATCTAAAATGACTGTTTGACATTTTAGCCTATAATTACGAAACCGCTGCTCTCCCCCTGAGCTACGCTGGCTGTACTAAGTATAGCACAAAGTTATGTCACCAATGAATAGCATCCAAAGCTATATCTTGTTTTATCGTTCGTTAGCAACCTACCCCCTTTATCCCCCTCCCTTACAAGGGAGGAGGAATTGGTCATATAAGGGAGGCTCTTTACCCCACAAAAACTTTGTTTTTGCGGGGACCCCGTTATCTGCCTCCCTTTGATCCTCCATAATACGGACATATATTCCTATCACGGGAAGAGATTTTAGAGAGGGGCTTCG
>DAOUFA010000046.1:0-5699 GCA_034430355.1 Dehalococcoidales bacterium | reverse complement strand
GCCCCCCGGGCTGGGAGTTGGGGGAATAAAGGTATAAGTTGACAGGAGCTTGAAGCTATCCACTATGGCATCTATTATCTGTTCCTGCTGGTCAAATTCGGCAGGCTCTCCGCTGACTCCAACCCAGAAACCCTGCTTTCCCCGTGCCAAGGTGATAAACCTGAACTTCTCCACTTTTCCCGTCCCGAGGTCTCCTTTGCCCACTATCTCGTAACCTAAGATGCCTTCGGCTATGGTGGTGTTACCCTCCGAAATCAACTCATACTGGGGCATAGATTCCAGGTATGCTTTGGCTTCTGATACAAAGTCAGCTAGGATAATCTTTCCGGTCTTGTATTCCACGGACACACTTGCAGAGAGGTGTCCTTCAGGGTCTTTGAACTCGAAAGAGAAGTACATCCCTGCCCCCCGGGTACTCTCAGTCCATCCTTCAGGATATTCAATGGAGAAGCCGTGCTCGGTGTTCTCATAAAGCGTCATGGGTATAACTGGGGTTGGGGCTGGGGCTGTGGGTGGGGGTGTGGGTGGAGGGGTGGGTGCTCTAGCGCAGCTTGCGGTAAGAGATACCAACGCCACAATAATAACCAACAAGGTGTTCATTTTTACTCTTCTTGACATGACATATCCTCCCTTCCTTTGATTTAAGTCCTTGCCCGTTCAATTATAGCATACAGGCAAAATCGGAACAAAAAAGGATTATTCCCCCCTCCCTTACTAAGGGAGGGGGGAATTGGTAAATGACCTCATTGTTTATGCCCCGGGTACCTCGGGTAGAAAAGCCAGCGCTTCTTTTACCTTTTCCTCGGGATATTCATAATCCTGTAGTCTGCCTGAGAGGTACTCATCATAGGCAGCCATGTCAAAGTGCCCGTGCCCGCTGTGAGCTATCAGGATGGTTTTTGACTCGCCGGTTTCCCTACAGCGAAGGGCTTCATCAATAGCTACCTTGATGCAATGGTTTGGCTCCGGGGCGCTGATAATACCCTCAGTTCGGGCGAAGGTTACCCCGGCTTTAAAGGTAGCCAACTGGTGCTCAGCCCTGGCCTCAACTAAGCCCAGTTTATGGAGGTGGCAGATGATGGGTGCCATCCCGTGATAACGAAGACCACCAGCGTGGACTGGTGGTGGAATAAAGGTATGACCTAGGGTATACATCCTGATTATAGGGGCGAGTCCGGCTACATCCCCATAGTCCCAGGTATAAGGTCCCTTGGTCATCGTGGGGCAGCTTGCCGGCTCGACATTAATGATGCGCAGGTCTGGCTTGGTGCCGTCAATTTTATCTTTTACGAAGGGCAAATATAATCCAGCGAAGTTTGAGCCACCACCGATGCAGCCGACGATGATATCGGGGTAGGCATCTGCCTTCTCCATCATTAGCTTCCTAGCCTCCAGACCGTTTACCGTTTGGTGAAGCAGGACATGGTTAACTACGCTGCCTATGGAGTACTTGGTATCATCACGGGCGAAGGCATCCTCTAAGGCTTCGCTGATAGCGATGCCCAGGCTGCCGGGGGAATCGGGGTCTTCAGCCAGGATGCGGCGCCCTATTTCAGTATCCTCGCTGGGACTGGGCACACACTTTGCCCCCCAGGTCTCCATCAGGATGCGGCGATAGGGTTTCTGGTTGTAACTGACCTTGACCATATAGACCTTCAACTCAAGACCGAAGAACATACAGCCCATAGATAGGGCACTGCCCCACTGCCCGGCGCCGGTCTCGGTAGTCAGGCGTTTAACCCCTTCTTTCTTATTATAGTAAGCCTGGGCTACTGCGGTATTAGGCTTGTGACTCCCCGCCTGGCTCGTCCCCTCGTATTTATAGAAAATCTTGGCTGGCGTATCCAGAAACTTCTCCAGCCGGTACGCCCGATGCAATATTGTTGGTCTCCAGGTGCGGTATATTTCTTGCACCTCCTCGGGGATTTCAATCCAGCGCTCTTGGCTGAACTCCTGCTCATTGAGAGCCTCGGCGAATAGGGGAGGAGGCAGGCGCGTTGGTTCCTTGGTCTCGGGATGGCGCAGGGGTGGCAGGGGTTCGGGTAAATCTGCCTGGATGTTATACCAATGAGTTGGCATGTCCTTTTCGTCGAGAATAAACTTTGTTCTCTCCATTTTGTCCTCCTTGTTATTGGTTTTTAATTATATCAAATTCAAAGCCTCTCGCAGGCTTAGAGCAAAAGATTTTAGGGAGGAGAAGGTGGCATCCTGTTCAATTAACTGGATAAGGCGACTGCCGACAATGACACCATCGGCTATGCTGGCGGCTCGCCTGGCTTGCTCTGGATTAGACACGCCAAAGCCGACGCAGAGCGGCTGATGTGTCCTCTGCCTAACTCGTTTGACAAAATCCTCTAGCTCCGGGGGCAGAGTCTGCCTGGCTCCGGTAACGCCGGTGAGGGAAACCAGGTAGATAAACCCTTGACTCTTTTCGGCGACTAGGGAGATGCGTTCCTCGGTGCTGGTGGGGGCGAGGAGATATATAAGGTCGAGGTTGAGCTTCCTGGTAGTTGCTTCCAGTTCAGCCCCCTCTTCGGGAGGTAAATCGGGGATTATTAGACCATCAATGCCAGCTTTAACCGAAGCCTGACAGAAAGCCTCCAGCCCAAAACTGAGTATCGGGTTATAATAGCTCATAAATACCAGGGGCGTAGCTATCTTTCGGCGCAACTTTCGGGCTGCCTCCAAACAAACTTGCGGGGTAATACCTTGCTGGAGTGCCTGGTAGCTTGCTTTCTGGATAGTGGCACCATCAGCTAGCGGGTCGGAGAAGGGGATGCCCAGCTCAATGATATCACAGCCATTATTGGCCAGGATGGAGGCTACCTCATAGGTTGTTTCCAGGGTGGGATAGCCTACGGTGAGATAGGCAATCAGTGCCTTATATTCCGGTCTGAAAACAGATGCGATACGGCTCATAACTCCATTCCTATGGCTTTAGCCACAATGTCCAGGTCCTTATCGCCTCGACCGGAAAGGTTGATAACGATAAGCTGGTTTTGGGGCAAACTGGCGGCTAGTTCGGCGGCATAATAGATAGCGTGGGCGGATTCCAGCGCCGGAATTATCCCCTCGGTGTCGCACAGGAGGCTGAAGCCCTCTAGGGCCTGGGCATCGGTAACTGCCACATAGGTAGCCCGACCGATAGCTTTATAGTAGCTGTGCTCAGGTCCTACCCCGGGATAATCCAGCCCGGGGGCAATGCTGTGGGTTACCAGTATCTGACCGTCCCTGTCCTGCAACAGATGTGCCTTAGTCCCGTGTAACACGCCGGTCCTCCCGGCTACCAGTGAGGCGGCGTGGCGATTGGTCTCTAGGCCTCGACCGGCGGCTTCAACACCGATGAATTTGACACTTTTATCGTGGAAAAAGGGATGAAACAGACCTATGGCATTGCTACCGCCGCCGATACAGGCGACTAAGCAGTCAGGCAGGTGGTGATAGGTAGCCATGACCTGCTCCTTTGTTTCCTGTCCGATTATTGATTGAAAGTCGCGGACAATCATGGGATAGGGGTGGGGACCGACCACTGAGCCCAGAAGGTAGTAGGTATTGTGGATGTTGGTTACCCAGTCCCGGATAGTCTCGTTGATAGCATCCTTTAGCGTGCGACTGCCTGAGAATACGGGGCGCACCTCGGCACCTAGTAGCTTCATTCGGAAGACATTAGATGATTGGCGTTGGATATCCTCTTCACCCATATATATGATACATTCAACATTCAGCATGGCGCATACCGTAGCCGCCGCCACTCCGTGTTGCCCAGCCCCGGTCTCAGCGATGATTCGTGTTTTGCCCATACGTTTAGCCAGTAGCCCTTGACCCAGGGCGTTATTAATCTTATGCGCCCCGGTGTGAGCCAGGTCTTCACGCTTCAACAGGATGGTAGCCCCGCCTATTTTTGCCGAGAGTTGTTGAGCCAAGTATAAGGGGGTAGGGCGACCGATATAGTCCCGGCACAGCTGGTGGAATTGCTGTTGGAACCCCGGGTCAGCCTGAGCCTCAAGGTAGGCTTGTTCTAGCTCATAAAGGGCTGGCATTAGTGTCTCGGGGACAAACTTGCCACCAAACTGCTCGAAGTAACCATAGGAGTCGGGTAACTGCTTATCCTTTACTGTCATCTGCCCTCCTTACCGCTTCAATGAAAGCCCTGATTTTAACTATATCCTTGGCTCCGCCTACTTCCACGCCCGAGGAAACATCCACCCCCCACGGCGCCGCCATCTCAATTGCCTGAGCTACATTATCCGGGTTAAGACCGCCGGCGATAATCACCGGGAATTGTTCTGCCACCCGCCGAGCCAGGCTCCAGTCAAAGCTTATTCCGGTTCCACCATACCTGCCTTTAACCTGGGAGTCAAGGAGGTAGAGGTGCTTTTGGCTGGAGAGTATCTGTTCCCCGGTAGCCAGATTGGCGCCGATTGGCTCCGGGCGTTGCCCCTGCCTTATCCGGACCGCCTTAATTAGTGGCTTGGTAATCTGGCGGCAGTACTCCCAGGGCTCATCGCCGCTTAGCTGAACCCAGTCCAGATGGCAGGAACTGGCAATCATATTTACCTCTGGGGCGGGCATATTGACAAAAACCCCAACCACTTCTATAGCATGGCTATGACTCTTAACGGCGTTAACTATCTTATGTGCCTGGACAGGGGTCACCTGCCGCTGGCTGGGAGCAAAGACCAGCCCGATAAGGTCAGCCCCGGCTTCAATTACAGCCAGGGCATCAGCCTTTTCTTTAATGCCACAAATCTTGACCCGGGTCATATTATTAGCTCCCTCACTTTGGTCACCACATCACCGGCAGTAACTAGAGCCTCTCCGACCAAAACCGCATTAACTCCCCACCCCTTCAGCTTTTCGACGTCACTTCGGTTCCTGATGCCACTTTCACTGACTACAATTCTTCCTTGTGGAATGAGAGGTAGTAATCGGCGGGTGATGTTAATGTCAGTCTTAAAGGTGGTGAGGTCCCGGTTATTGATGCCAATGATTTTGGCTTGGCTGCCGAGCGCCCTTTCCACCTCGCCCTGGCTGTGAACTTCAACCAGACAGCTTAGCCCCAGGTTATGGCTCAGGGAAAGGAGTTCCTCAAGCTGTCCCTGGCTCAGTATGGCTACTATTAGTAACAGGGCATCGGCACCGTAAGCCCGGGATTCATACACCTGATATGGGTCAAAGATGAAATCTTTCCTCAGCAGGGGAAGGTTTATTTCCTCTCTGATTGCCGCCAGATGGTCAATGCTGCCGTCAAAGTAGTTGGTCTCGGTTAGCACTGAGATAGCCGCCGCCCCGCCCTCAGCGTATTTTTGGGCTAGCTCAACCGGGTTAAAATCGGGGCGGAGGATGCCTCGTGACGGGGAGGCTCGTTTTACCTCGGCAATCAACCGGGTTTGGGTACCCTCAAGGGCGAGAGCCAGATCAAGAGGTACCTCCCGCCGGGCAATAAGCTCCTTCAGCCGGGATAGGGGCAGGCTCTTCTTCCTTTGCTCAACCTCTTCCCTTTTTTGAGCAATAATTCTATTTAGCATCTCTTTTCCTAGAGTAAGTCTAACCCAGGCTCTGACTGAGCCTGACCAGGGCGTCAAGTTTTTCCAGGGCTCGCCCACTATCAATCGCCTCTTGGGCAAGACGAGCCCCCTCATTGAGGTCTGATGCCCGATTGGCGGCGACCAGTGCTGCCGCCGCATTCATCACGGCTA
>DAOUFA010000045.1:0-2250 GCA_034430355.1 Dehalococcoidales bacterium | reverse complement strand
CGTATCTCCTGGCTCTGGGGGCTTTGTCAGGAGAGGTGGAGGTGGAAAACCTGAATCCAGAAAGTTGGCAAGGCGATAAAATAATATTAAACTTGTTGAGAGATATGGGGGCATTGGTCAAGGTGGACAAAAATTCAGTCACGGTAAGCAGGTCGAGATTAAATGCGGTACGAGCCGATTTATCTGACTGCATAGACCTCCTGCCCACCATGGCCGTCCTGGCCGCATCGGCAGAGGGGGTAAGCGAACTGGTGGGAATAGAAAGGGGGCGGATAAAGGAATCAAACCGGGTTTCGGCAGTAAGGGAAGGGCTGGAAAAGATGGGGGTAAAAGTCCAGGAGGAAAGAAATAGATTAATTATCACCGGCTCAAGACCGAAAGGGTCGGTTATAGATTCCAAAGGCGACCACAGGATTGCCATGGCTTTCAGTATCCTTGGCTCAGTAGCCGGGGAAACGATAATAAATGAGGCTGAATGTGTGTCAAAGACATACCCCCAATTCTGGGATGTATTAAGAAGTATAGGCGGGGAGGTAAAGATAAATGGAGAATAGCCTGGGCAAGCTTTTCACCATAACCAGCTTTGGTGAAAGCCACGGTAGATGCGTGGGGACTATTATAGACGGATGCCCCGCCGGCTTAGCTATCACCGAGGAGGACATCCAAAAAGAGGTAGATAAAAGAAAACCAGGGGTAAGCATGGCGGCAACAAAGAGGGCGGAAGAGGATAAGGTTGAGATTCTGGCTGGCATTTTCAACGGGAGGACTACCGGTGCTCCCATCGGTCTGGTGATATGGAACAGGGATATAGATTCCAGTGAGTATGAAAAAACGAGATTCCTGCTTAGACCAGGGCATGCCGACTATACCGCCTTTATGAAGTACGGGGGATTTAATGATTTCAGAGGTGGAGGTAGATTCTCGGGCAGAATCACCGCTAGCTTTGTTATGGCTGGAGCCATTGCTAAAAAGTTGCTCAATCTAATCGGCATTGAGGTTCTGGCTCACACTATTGAAATAGGAGGAGTAAAGGCTGAGCCCAGGGGGTTTGACCAAATAAGAGAAAATATTGATAAAAATCCGGTCAAATGTGCTGACCTGAAAGCCGCCGAAGCCATGGCTAAAGCCATTGAGACAGTTAAAGAAGAGGGTGATAGTATTGGCGGGATTATAGAAGGCATAGCCCTTAATGTACCAGTCGGCTTAGGGGAACCGGTCTTTGACACATTAGACGGAGACCTAACCAAAGCCCTGTTTGCCATCCCGGCAGTCAAAGGGGTTGAATTCGGTTCAGGTTTCTCAGCGGCTAGCAAAAGAGGCTCAGAGAATAACGACCTATTTACTATCAGAAATGGTAAGATAGTTACTGTGACCAATAATGCCGGCGGTATTCTGGGCGGAATAAGTAACGGCATGCCGATAGTGGTCAGAGTCGCCATCAAGCCAACCTCTTCCATAGCTAAAAGTCAGCCGACGGTAAATATTAAAGATATGAAGAATGCCAGTTTAACGGTCGAGGGAAGGCATGACGTCTGTATCGTTCCCCGAGCGGTGCCTGTTGTAGAATCAATGATTGCCGTAACCCTCGGCGACTTGGCTATGAGGGCGGGACTAATCCCGAGGGTGATAAAATGAAATTAGAAGATTCAAGAAGAAAAATAGATGAAACCGATACCAATATAGTTAAGCTTATAGCTGAAAGGATAAGGATTGCTCAGGACATAGGGGAGGAAAAAAAGAAACGGGGGAAACAGATTGACGACAAGGAAAGAGAAAAAAGGGTCTGGGAAAATATCAAAAGCCTCGCCCGGGACGAAAACATAACTCAAGAAGTCATAGCAAGAATCTATAGGGAAATAGTGACGGCGTGCAAAAGGACGCAGGGCAAGGAAGTCGCTTTTCAGGGTGAAGTTGGTGCCTATAGTGAAGAAGCGGCTTTTCAGTTTTTCGGGTCTTCAATAATAACCAAGCCCTATGAAAGCCTGGATGAGGTGTTTAAGGTTGTCGAGCAAGATGATATGCAGTTTGGAATTGTTCCGGTTGAGAATTCACTGGAGGGGAGTATAAGTCGGGTATACGACCTGCTTCTGGACTCCAGTCTTAAGGTGTGTGGTGAAATAGAACTTCGGGTCTCCCACTGCCTGATAGCCAGTCCCGAGGCGCGACTGGACTTAATAAAAAGGGTCTACTCCCACCCCCAGGCTCTGGGACAATGTAAGACTTTCCTCAAGCATCTAGGCTGTGAATTAA
>DAOUFA010000044.1:0-3779 GCA_034430355.1 Dehalococcoidales bacterium | reverse complement strand
TTCATTTGAGGTCTAGAATATCGCTCAATCATTTTTCACTTCCTTGAGATTATTTATTAACCTACCCTTGATGAATATCTCCTTCTGCTTACAACTCACTTCGGTACTTTTCGTAGGCTTTTTTAATTTTATCATGCTTTAAGCCTAGAATCTCGGCGGCGAGATAAGCCGCATTCTTAGCCCCGGCGGTGCCGATAGCCACGCAGGCTACCGGTACCCCGGCTGGCATCTGGACTATGGAGTAGAGGGCGTCAATACCCTCCAGTTCGCTGGTGGCTAGGGGCACACCGATGACAGGTAGGGTAGTCCAGCTAGCCAGAACCCCGGGAAGATGGGCGGCGCCACCGGCAGCGGCAATTATAACCTCAATCCCCCGCTTTTGGGCGGACAATCCAAACTCTCTTATCTTTTCCGGGTTGCGGTGGGCTGATATTACCGACATTTCATAATCAATACCAAGCTTATTTAATGCTTCCACCGTGGGACGCATTAATTCGGCATCTGTTTTACTACCCATAACTACAGCTACTAATGGCATTTTACCTACCTCACCCCCTGTGTCCCCCTCTCCTTCAAAGGAGAGGGGGAAGTAGTTTATGAAGAGGGACTCCGTCCCTCTAAAACTCCCTTTTGTAATATCTCTTCTTCATTGAGAGACCTCAGTCTTATCAGGCAAGGAAGTTAAAACTTAGCACAAGCGTTCTAGTAGCCTTGCCTCCTTTTAATATCCTTGCAAATTCTGTCGGTGGTATATCATTCCGCTAATCATGGCACAAAATATTCCCAGTCCGATAAAGGCTATGCCCATGTAGTTATAATAAGCTTCTGCAACTGTATTTCCCGCCTGTGATTCGAGATTCCACATAAAAACACCAGCAAAAATCATAACAATAGAACCAATTATTGCAAATGCTAACAGTGCTTTCATTCTTGCCTCCTTTTCTTAGCAATGTATCAATACTAAACCTACTACTCCTATGATAGTTACGATTATACCAATGATTATTCCTGTTTTCATTTCATTCCCGAATCTTGCATACTGCTGTTGCGATGGTATAACCTCCATCACTCCTTGAGCTTCGGACAGGCTGCCCATTGACATAAATTGTTACCGTGATATTTCCCCGCCAGCTCTGGTTTTGAGCTGAGACTGTTGCAACCTGAGCTAGGAAGTTGGCACAAATGTAACGATTAGGAACTGGACTTTGATGTTGTTCTATGCCGCCACCTGAGTTAACTAATGTGACTAACGCTCGACGGGTTGCCCCAGTAATCTCATATTCTATCGTGATTCCTTCCGATTCTGTTATTTCAATTCCCCTTTTTGTTCACTCAATACTAGAGTTAATCGCCCCAATTAGCTGGAGCATTAGTATGTTTCACTTTATAGGCAGTAACCATAACTCGAAAAGTAGTATTTTCCACTAGTGGTTTTTCAAGTTTACCTAATGGGATACTTATAAAATCCCCCTCTTTTGGAGTGGAGTCAATATCTCCATCTTGTACTCTCACAATAATATCATCTCTTTCTATATCATAAACTACGAAAACCCACCAAGGATTACCTCCTGCTACACCACCATAAAATGGTGATATTCTCACAACTTCAAAATTAACTCCATCTCCTGGAGAACCAGAAAGGGCACTTGCTACTGTCTTATGCGTAATGGCTGGAGCACAAGCAGAGAATAGTAAAAGACTAGTAGTCAAAATTATAATCGAAATGCTTAATAGCTTTTTCACTTCAACCTTCCTATTTCACTCTCACTTTATTTCAGCAATGTCCCTGCGATAGTGGCAGCCGTCGAAGTGAATTTGGGGGATGTTGTTATAAACCTTTTCTCTGGCTTGGGCAATAGTCTTACCGGTGGCGACTACAGTAAGCACTCGTCCCCCGTTAGTCAATACCTGCCCCGGTTCTGAGCCGACCCTGGTTCCGGCGTGAAATACCACGATGTCTTTATCCAGATTATTCAGTCCGGTGATGGGGAAGCCTGTCTCGTAGCTACCGGGGTATCCGGCCGATGCCATTACCACGCCGACACAGGCATCCTGGCTCCATTCTATATTCATCTGGTCAAGGTTACCATTAATCACTGCCAGCATAATATCCACCAGGTCGGTTTTAAGTAACGGCAGGGTAACCTGGGCTTCTGGGTCACCAAACCTGACGTTAAATTCTAGCACCTTTGGCCCGTCTTGGGAAATCATTAGACCTCCATAAAGGACACCCTGGTAACGTCTTTTCTCTTGAGCCATAGCCTTTACCGCTGGTTCAAGGATGGTTTCCATTATGGTTTGGGACAGTGCCGGACTGAGGAAGTGAGGCGGGCTGTAACTACCCATACCGCCGGTATTGGGACCCCGGTCGCCGTCATATACTGGCTTATAATCGCAAGCCGAGACCATAGGGATGACGGTCTTACCATCGGTAAAGGCGAAGCAACTCATCTCTTTGCCCGATAGACGCTCTTCAATAATTACCTTATCACCGGCAGCACCAAAGGCTCTAGCCTCCATAATATTTGACAGAGCATCTAAGGCTTGCGGAATTGAATCGGCTACGGTTACCCCCTTGCCCGCTGCCAGCCCATCGGCCTTAACTACGATAGGCGGTGTCTGCTGCTGGATATATTCCTTTGCCTTGGTATATTCCGAGAAGCTGGTGCTCTTAGCGCAGGGAATATTATACTTTTGCATCAACTCCTTGGCAAATACCTTGCTTGACTCTATCTGGCTGGCGGCCCCGGTGGGACCAAAGATAGGGATACCCAGATTTTGAAAGTGGTCAACGATGCCCTCCGCCAGAGGTGCCTCCGGTCCGACAATGACCAGCTCAATTCCCTTTTCCTGGGCTACTTTAGCCAGCGACTCTATATCAGTAGGTTTAAGAGCCAGATTATGGGCGATTTGAGCCGTGCCGGCATTACCCAGAGCGGCATAAATCTCCTTAGCTTTAGGGCTCTGGGCTAGCTTCCAGACCAGGGTATGCTCCCTAGCCCCTCCCCCAACAACCAGTATCTTTATCTACCTCACCCCCTGTGTCCCCCTCTCCTTCAAAGGAGAGGGGGAAGGATTGGTTTTGAAGGGGCTTCGCCCCTTCAAACTACCCCTTTGATTAAAGCTTCCCCCATTATAGTTTTATATCTACTTTTTCCGTTTTCACTCACTCTCAAGTTACCAAGTTATGTGAGTAGCAAAGCTCACTTTAGCCCCTTGGATTATTATCGTCTGGTCTGGGTAGGCAACAGTGATTAGGTAGTTGAAGATACCTTCCCCAATTTCTTTGCCCGGAGCTGGTTCGCTCTTATCTGAATCCAAAAGTCCGAAGGTTTTGACCAAGCGCACAAAAGCGTCACCAAGCTCCTTGGCTCGTGCCTCCGAAGTGCCCTTTGGGACGATTATAGCGAGAGACAAGTCATGTTCGTCCTGTGTGATGGCAGCATCTAGGACTTCGGGATATGCCTTGATTTGATCGATGGCAGTGGTTTTGCCGAGCTCTGTGATTTTCGGTGCTTCCTCTTCTGGTGGTGTAGTTACCTCGCTTGGGGGTGGGATCACCCTGTGGGATTCTGTGGGCACTCCTTCCGTTGCCACATAGGCGATGACATTTCCAAAGCCGACACACATGAGAATTATTGCTGCTATTAGATACCCTTTCCCCATTTGGGTCGAACCTCCTTCCCTCTTATTTTGAGGGTTTTATTTTACTCCCATTCAATAGTTGATGGGGGTTTGGAGGTTATATCGTAGACGACACGGTTGACGCCGGGGACTTC
>DAOUFA010000043.1:0-8948 GCA_034430355.1 Dehalococcoidales bacterium | reverse complement strand
ATCCGGGTTTCTAAAGAACTTCAAGGGGCTATTTACCCAGAATTTACCTCGGCTTGATTCTTGCCTTGATAATTTCATAAGTATCGTTGACCTTGTTGAGGCGCTGGGCTATAACTACCAGATTGATATCGCTTCAGGGAGGGGCTTTGAATACTATACCGGGGTGAATTTCCAACTCTTTATGGGTAAGGAAAGGATAGGCGGTGGGGGTAGATATGATGCCCTTATTCCTTTAATGGGTGGTAAGAATGTTCCTGCCTCAGGCTTTGCCCTTTACTTTGACCGCCTGATGAACCTGGTAAAGCCGGCAACCTTGGCTAAGCCTCTGGCTCAGGGAATCTTGATTAAGCCTGAGGCAGAGGCGGTAAAACAGGGCTTCAATATGGCTGGTTACCTCCACGAAGCCGGGTATGTCGCTGAATTTCAGCTTGAGGCTCAGCCGCCAGCCAACCTAAGGTGGAGGCTTGAGGTTCGAAGTAAAGCACCTCTATTTGTTTTGACTGACCAGGTTAAGCACAGAAAGTTTGAGGCTCAAACTGCTGACGAGGTTGTGGCATTATTAAAGCGCTGAAGAAATAGTAACATTCTTAGCCTAGATTGAAGGGGCGAAGCCCCTCTAAAAAAGAGATACTGAAGGGAGAGTTAAAGAGAGGCAAATACGGGGTCCCCGCAAAAACGAAGTTTTTGTGGGGTAAAAAGCCCCTCTTACACAACCAATTCCCCCTCTCCTTTGAAGGAGAGATACTAAAGGGGGAGTTAGAGGGGCGAAGCCCCTCTTAAAACAAATCTTCCCCTTCCCCTTGTCAAGGGGAAGGGGATAAAGGGGATAGGGTTATAAAAATTAGGGGGGGTGAGGTAGATAAACAATTTAAAGATAGCCCTGCCTAAGGGTCGTCTTTTAGGCGAAACCGCTGCCTTGCTCCAGAGGGCAGGCTGGGGAGTAAGTGGATACCACGAGAGGACTCGCCTTTATCGCCTTAAATCCCAGAGGTTTCCTAATCTCCTGGCCAAGGTGTTCCATGAGAAGGATGTTCCAATTCAGGTGGCAATAGGAAACTACGATTTGGGGATTTGCGGGCTGGATTGGGTTGAAGAGCTTTTAGTTAAATACCCCAGCAGTGCTTTGGTTAAGGTAAAGAATCTGGGGTATGGGGAGGGTGCTTTATATGTAGTTGTCAGCCGGTCGGAGGCGGTATCTACGGTGGAGGAAGTACGGGCCAGGGAGGGCGCGGTGCGGATTGCCAGCGAGTACCCTAACCTGGCTGAGTCTTTGGCGCTAGACCTTCGGTTGAGGCGGTTTAGTATATTTCCCCTGTGGGGGGGAGCTGAGGTCTATCCCCCGGAGAGTGCTGAGCTGGCATTAATCCCGGGAGGGAAAGGGGAGAGGTTTTTTGATTATGAGCTCATGTCTATAAGCGAGGTTCTCAATTATAGCGCCTTCCTCATTGCTAATAAGGGTAGCTGGGAAGCCAAAGAGATGAGTAAAGTGTTGGCTTCCATTAGCAACGAATTACCGGTTACTAAGAGGCAGCCTTCTGTAGCCGAAGTGGCTGGAGCGCCAAAGGCAGTTGGGCAGTCTGCACCGGCGGCTGAGGATGTAGTCCGATTAGCTTTGCCTGATGGCCATCAACAACTGCCTACCCTTCGTCTGCTGAATAAAGCCGGTATTCAGATTGACGATTACCCGTCACCAACTGGCAATCGCCGACCAACTACTAACTTAGATGGTGTGGTGATTAAGGTAATTAGACCTCAGGATATGCCATTACAGGTAGCTAATGGGAACTTCGATTTGGCTATTACCGGCAAAGACTGGCTTATGGAGCATCTTTATCAGTTTCCGTCAAGTCCGGTAACAGAGCTCCTGGACCTCAAGTTGGGTAAGGTGAAAATAGTGGCGGTGATAAGCCGGGATTTATCGGTGTCCGATATCTATAGCTTGAGGCGATTTGGCGCTGAGCGATTGGTGCCATTTAGAGTCGCTTCAGAGTATGTGAATATAGCTGATAAATATGCTAGGGATAATCACCTTGGAATGTATAAGGTAGTTCCTACCTGGGGAGCCAGTGAAGCTTTCTTGCCTGAGGATGCTGACCTGCTAATTGAGAATACGCAGACCGGACGAACCCTGGCTAGGCATAACCTTAAGATTATTGATACCCTTTTTGAGTCAACAGCTTACCTGATTGGCAATACTAGCCGTGTATTCAGTTCTGGTAAGGGTGAGAGGATAGAGTCTATCACTGAAACCCTGCGCATGGCAGTGGAGGACGTCTAAATTGAGAATTATTGAAGGTTTTGAGTCAGCGAAATCAGCATTATCACGGCAGGCTACGGCTGAGTTTCAGCTGGTTTCACCAGCCCTTAGGCAGAGGCTTACGGCGATGTTTGACACCGAAGACCCTGAGCTAGCAGTTAAGCAAATTATTAACCAGGTGCGTAATAGAGGGGATGAAGCCCTTTTTGATTTTACTTTGAAGATTGATGGGGTGGAGCTTACCTCGCTGGAGGTAACTAAGGAGCAGATAACTGGTGCTTACCGGGAAGTTGGTGCAGAACTGGTGTCGGCGCTTAAACTGGCAGCGGAGCGAATACGCTCCTTTCACACGACACAGAAAGATAATATTGGGCGGGAGTTTGTTGAGCTGGGGCTAAGTCAGCTAATACGCCCACTGGGACTTGTCGGGGTCTATGTTCCCGGCGGCACTGCCTGCTACCCGTCCACGGTGTTGATGACAGCTATACCGGCTAAGGTGGCTGGGGTTAAGGAGGTTATTTTGGTGACACCTCCAGGACCCAGCGGGGTAGTTCCTCCACCGACGTTAGTCGCGGCTGATATTGCTCAGGTTGACCGCATTTTTTGCGTCGGCGGGGCTCAGGCAATCGCCGCCCTGGCCTTTGGCACTGATTCCATTCCCAGAGTAGATAAGATTTGCGGGCCAGGTAATATTTTTGTCGTTTTGGCTAAGAAACTGGTTTACGGAATAGTTGATATTGATGGCTTGCAGGGACCAAGTGAGGTATTGATTATAGCTGACGAGACAGCTAACCCTGAATACTGTGCGGCTGACCTTTTAGCCCAGGCTGAACATGACCCTTTGGCCTCAGCGATTTTGATAACTACCTCACCGAGATTAGCCGATGAAGTTAATCAGGAGGTTGAGCAACAACTAAAGGGTCTGCCCCGGAAAGATATTGCCGCTGAATCTTTGGCCAATAGGGGGAAGATAGTAGTAGTTACTACTGTAGATGAGGCTATAGAATTAGCTAATCTTTATGCCCCGGAACACCTTTGCCTCATGGTAGACAAAGCCACTTCCTGCATTAACAAGATTTCTAATGCCGGGTGTATATTTGTCGGTGAAAAATCAACTGTGGCTCTGGGCGATTATGTGGCTGGACCAAGCCACGTTTTACCCACTGGTGGCACTGCCCGATTTAGCTCACCGCTAAATATAACTGATTTTATCAAGTTTATAAATCTGGTTAACCTGGATGAAGCTAGTCTCAAACAACTGGCTCCAGCAGCCTCAATTATAGCTCGGGCTGAGGGGTTAGAGGCTCATGCCCGAGCAGTGGAAAAGCGGCTGCAAGCAAGTTAAGATTGCTTAATTGAGTCCGCTCTATCTCTCTGGCTTTCCTCTTTTTCATTCGCTCTTGTGGATAACCTGGCATGTTGTCCTATAGGATAATTTATTAATTCGTGTTAAAATGCATTGATGTTTAACTGGTTTTAGCAAGGGGGGGGAGAACGATTAAAGAAACAGGAATAGATAGATTTATACGGTCTGATTTGATTACCTTTAGTGGGTATGCTGCCAGCACATTCCCCAAGACATTGGCGGGGAAGGTTGAAGTTCCAGTAGAGAGTATTATCAAGCTGGATGCCAATGAGAATCCCTATGGCTGTTCGCCACGGGTAAGCCAGGCTCTGGCTAGTTATCCTGATATAAATATCTACCCTGATGCCGGGCAAACCGAGCTCAGGAAGCTGCTGCAAGGATATACTGGTATTGGTGCCGAGCATATTGTGGCTAGCGGTGGTAGTGACCAGCTTATAGACCTTATTTTGCGCTTATTTGTTGCCCCTGGCGATGAGGTGATAAATTGTATACCTACCTTTGCTATGTTTGGCTTTAGTACGGGAATGTGCAACGGTAAGCTGGTTGAGGTGCCCAGAGATGAAAACTTCGCCGTCAATGTAACCGCAGTCAAGGCAGCCATAACTAAAAAGACCAAAGTAATAATTCTAGCCAACCCTAATAACCCAACCGGAACAGTTATCCCCCAGCCAGACATCCTGGAGATAGCTGATACCGGACTACCGGTGCTGGTTGACGAAGCCTACTATGAATTTAGTGGGGAAACAGTAGTGCCGCTGGTCAGTCAGTATAAAAATTTGATGGTGTTACGGACCTTCAGCAAATGGGCAGGACTGGCTGGTCTGAGGATTGGTTATGGTATTTTCCCGCTTGAAATTGCCAATTACGTATTGAAAATCAAGCCCCCGTATAATGTAAATGCGGCGGCTTTGGTGGCTGTGCAGGAGTCGCTAAAGGATATTGATTTTCTAATGAGCCGGGTAAAGGCGATAGTGGCTGAGAGGGAGAGGCTTTTTGCCGAGTTAGCCAGGCTAAAATTCTTAAAGCCCTTCCCCTCACGGGCTAACTTTATTCTCTGCTCAGTTCTGAATGGCAGGGCAAGCCAGCTTCAGCAAAAATTGCGCAATAAGGGTATACTGGTTCGTTACTTTGACACGCCGCGGCTGCGAGATTTCATCCGCATTAGCGTGGGTAAACCAGAGCATACCGATGTCTTAATTAAAGCACTAAAAGAGATTGGTTATTAACCTCACCCCCTTTATCCCCCTCTCCTTGAGAAGGAGAGGGGGAGGGAGAAGAAAGAGGGGCTAGCGCCCCTCTTAAACACTCTTGATTGAATAAACCCTCATCGAAGGGGAGAGGTTTTAGAGAGGGGGCTTCGCCCCCTCTCTTACTTTCACCCCCTTCCCTTTTTAAGGGAAGGGGGTCAGGGGGATAGGTCAATTATACCGCTCTGTTCTTGAAAAAAGCTGCTTAATTATTGAAATGTGTCCAGAGTTATCTGAAGATTGTGTTATAATACTTAACAATTTAACATTTAACCCTTGACAAATCGCTAATTAGGTGTTATAATACTTAACAAATAGCTATAAAATTACTATTGACAAATCCTAGAAAAGTGTTATAATAGTTAACAGGAGACTGAAAATGGAATTGGTGGAAGCATTAAAGGAAATCCAGAAGAGCAACGGATATACTGACCAGCAGATGGCAGGTAAAATTGGGTGCAGTAGGCCGTATTACAATCAAATACGTGTAGGGAATATATCTATGGGTCCCCTTCTTCGTCTGAAAGTAATTCAGGCTTTCCCCCAAATTGCTGTTAGATCTTCCATTGTCAAACGGGAGACCAAAGAAACCAAAATCAGCCTGGAACTTAATATTGATGGTAGTGGTCGGTATGAGGTAGATACCGGGATTCCAATGTTAGACCACCTGTTAGCGCAGGTGGTTCGCCACGGAGTATTTGACATAAAGTTATCAGCCACGGGGGATGACCAGCATCACTTAGTAGAAGATGTTGCCATTTGTTTAGGCCGAGCCTTGGGTGAAGCCCTGGGGGAGAAACGGGGTATTGTCAGGATGGCTGACGCTTTGGTGCCTATGGATGATACCCTGGCTCTGGTGGCGGTGGACATTGCTGGCAGAGGATATACTGTATTAGACCTGCCCTTTAGTGGTAATGACATGTTGGGATTTCCCACTGACCTTATCCGCCACTTCCTTGAGTCTTTTGCCATTGAAGCCAGGCTTAATCTCCATGCCAAGATTCTCTACGGCGTCAATGACCACCACAAAGCTGAAGCCCTGTTTAAAGCCCTGGGCAGAGCCTTGGATACAGCCACCAGAATTGACGGGCGGATTAGCGGTGAACTCCCCAGCACCAAGGAGTTTTTGGAAGGCTAGGACTTGTCTCGGTTGCCTAACCTACTTCCATTCCTTGACCAGGTGACGGCGACGCTTGGCTAACCACTCTCTAGACATAAGTTCGAGGACGAGACCACCGGGTGTCCCGGGGTCTAGATAGGCCCAATAACCCTCACTATTTAAAAGAAGCTTAGCCCCTTGAGCGGTGAGGTTGGCAATCTCTTTCTCTACATCATCCACAAGAAAGCCGACGTGATGCATCCCTTCCCCCCAGGTATCAAGGAGGTCAGACTGAAGCATTTTGCCCTCTACCGGCTGTATAAGCTCAATCTCTACTGGCCCGAGGAAGGTATAGGCAAACCTTCCCTTCCAGGAGTGTCCCTCGACATCGGTGCCTTCACCATCACGAAATGTCCAGGGACCCATGCCGAACATCGATGACCAGGCTTCAATAACCTTCCCGATGTCCTTTACCGCGAAACTAATGTGGTCCAACGTTTTGGGCCGGAACTGATAAGTCCCACCTTTTGCCATGTTAGTCAACCTCCTTTTTTGTAGTGATTATAAAAGGTACTGCTATCTCCGTCAAGGAGGCAAAGTACCTAGCTTATTTCCTTAGCGGTTAACCGGTAATAAGCCTCCCGGTATCTCCTGGTGGTAGCTTCAATGACTTCCGGGGGCAACATCGGAGCCGGAGGCTCTTTATTCCAGCCTGATTGAACCAGCCAGTCCCGGACCGGCTGCTTATCATAGCTGGGTCGGGACTGGCCGATTCTATATAGCTTGGTATCCCATAGCCGGGACGAGTCGGGGGTCAGTAGTTCATCAATAAGGATAAGCTTATCATCGTTCAGCCCAAATTCCATCTTGGTGTCGGCAATGATAATACCTCTGGCTCTGGCGTAGTTTCGTGCGTAGTTATAAATAGCCAGGCTTTTCTCCCTCATCTCTTCAGCTATAGCTTCACCTGCCAGTCTCTTTATCTCATCCATACTCAGCGGCAGGTCATGCCCCGTCTCGGCTTTGGTGGTGGGGGTGAATAATGGTTGGGGCAATTCCTGACTTTCCTTTAAGCCTTTAGGTAGCGATTCCCCGAAAATGGTGCCCAGCTTTTGGTATTCTGCCCAGGCTGACCCTGAGAGGTAGCCACGCACCACACATTCAACAGGAATACGCTTGGCTTTGTTGACAATCATAGACCGTCCACTAAGGTAAGGAGGGTAAGCAAAGCGGCTTTCGGGGGGGAGATATGAATCAAGGCAGTGAACATCATTAACCGTTTCTATCAGGTGATTGAGGACTAAATCCCTGGTCTTGTTGAACCAGAAAGCCGAGAGCTGGTTAAGCACCAGCCCCTTATCGGGAATACCGCAGGGTAAGACCGAGTCAAAGGCTGAGATACGGTCAGTAGCTACAATGAGCAGCAGGTTACCCAGGTCATAGGTATCCCGTACCTTGCCCCGGAAAAACAGGGGGAGGGGCAGGTCTGCCTTTATCAACACTGAGGAATTAATACTCATATTGTTTTAGGACTTAGTTCCGTGGGCTCAGCGAAGCCGGGTCTCTCTTTCCACTGGGCTTCGGTTAAGCCCAACCGTTTGAAAATCTCGTTGATGTAACGCAAGTAGTATTGGTAGTCAAAGAGCGGCTCAAGCTCTTCTGGTGGCAGGGTGGCCGTAACCTCGGGGTCAGCCTTGAGCAGGCTGAGGAAGTTTTTGTTTCCCTGCCAGGCTTTCATAGCATTTCGTTGTACCAGTTCGTAGGCTTGTTGCCGGGAGAGTCCTTTATCGATAAGAGCCAGCATTACTCGCTGGGAGAAAATTAAGCCTTTGGTAAGTCCTATATTCCGTTTCATCCTTTGGGGGTAGATTTGCAGTCGCCTCATTACCGAGGTGAAAAGGGCGAGGCAGTAATCCAGGACAAGGCAGGAGTCAGGCAGGATGATACGCTCGGTAGAGGAATGGCTGATGTCCCGTTCGTGCCACAGCGTGACATTTTCCATTGAGGTTAGGGCGTAGCCTCTTACCAATCGGGCTAAGCCACAGATTCGTTCACAGAGTTCAGGGTTACGTTTGTGGGGCATGGCTGAAGAGCCGGTCTGACTTGCCCCAAAGGGTTCTTCTACCTCTCGGGTCTCAGTTCGTTGCAGACCCCTAATCTCGGTAGCGAATTTCTCCAGGGAGCTGGCGATTATAGCTAAAGTGGTAACGAATTGAGCGTGGCGGTCGCGTTGTAAAATCTGGCTTGATATCGGGGCTGGGGCAAGCCCTAATCTGGCACAAGCCTTCTCTTCAACCTGGGGAGATAGGGTAGCATAGGTGCCTACGGCTCCTGAAATCTTACCCACAGTGATGGCTCTATTAGCTTCGGAGAGCCTTTGCCGGTTGCGCTTCATCTCCTCAACCCATAGTGCTAGCTTCAGACCGAAGGTGAGTGGTTCGGCATGGATACCGTGGGTGCGACCTATCATAGCCGTATATTTATGTTTTATTGCCTTTTGTGCCAGTACTGAGATGAGTTCTTTTATATCCTGGCTTAATATCTCTGTTGCCTCAACTAGCTGCAGGCTGAGGGCTGTATCTATTACATCAGAGGAGGTAAGACCAAGATGGATAAAACGCGATTCATCACCCAGGCTCTCGGCCACAGAACGAAGGAAGGCGGTCATATCGTGGTGGGTTTCTTTGAGAATCTCCCCCATGCGCTTAAGATTAAGGCGAGCCAGTTTTATCTTGGGCACCGCTTCCCTGGGAATGACGTCTAACTCAGCCCATGCCTCACAGGCGGCAATCTCAACCTCAAGCCACTTAGCAAACTTACTCTCGTCTGACCAGACCCTTTTCATTTGAGGTCTAGAATATCGCTCAATCATTTTTCACTTCCTTGAGATTATTTATTAACCTACCCTTGATGAATATCTCCTTCTGCTTACAACTCACTTCGGTACTTTTCGTAGGCTTTTTTAATTTTATCATGCTT
>DAOUFA010000042.1:0-4311 GCA_034430355.1 Dehalococcoidales bacterium | reverse complement strand
CGTAATCAACGACGCCGACAAACAGGGTCTCGGTGTCCGCCCAGTCATCGGGGAAGGCAATCCTGGAGGCAAAGATGCTGGGGAAAGAGTTGACACAGTCCCACTCTAGCTCGGCAAACTCGTACCAGCCACAGATGGTGCCTGTGGTGTAGACCACCCAGGTGTCCGTATAATTGGTAGCGACGACATAGGTCTGGTGGGTGTCAGCCCAGTCGGGGGCGCAGCCTACGGCCAGGGCATCGTACCCGCCGCCATGGAAGCAAGTCAGGTTCAGGCTTGTCCAGTTAGCCGGATATCCCGCCTCACCTATGTAGTAGACATCGCCAGGTACTTCGGGAGACGACGCGCCTTTGTCATCACATTCTGTACAGCCCCCTGTATCATCATCAATGTCGTGTGCCCTGGTGCCGATGTAGACGAACGGGTTGTCATCAGCGTTATAGACAACATCAAGGCTGGTAATGACCTCGTTGTCATGAGTGGCGCTAAGGCAATTGCTGAGGCAGCAGCCGCAGTCTCCGCCTAACTCTGTCTCCAGGGAGTCCCGGGCGATAAAGTCCCACGTATCACCGCCGTCAGTTGTCTTATAGACATAGAAGCCGTCGGTGGCGTAGACGATGTCCTCATCAATGCTGGAGCAGACCATGTCAACGACTTTTCCGGGATGGTCGGTCGTACCACAGCGTTCAACATCGTCATAGCCGGTATCGGCCCAACTGCGAGCGCCGTCGGTTGACTTGAAGATGTGGTAACTCAGATCTGTAATGCCTACACAGACATAGAGGTCGCCATTGATGGCTTCGGTTATCTCCCTGACTTCGTATATGTTGCGGTCAAAGAACCAGCCGCCGTCCTCGCCCTCTACGAATTGGAATGGGACCCACTCGTTAATTTTCCCATCAAAATCGTAGTCTCCCGGGTTGGCGGCAACGGGGGCGGCAAAGCCCATAACCAGAGCCATAGCTATGACCAAAGTCAGGCCTACGCCCAATATTTTATGTATTTTATTTCTCATCGACCTTTAATCTCCTTTTTTTAAGATATACTCTTATCCTCCACAAATAAAGACACAAACTAACATCCCTTCTCTGTGAAGAATAAGGTTAGTTTTTGCTTTTCCGTAAGTGCCTGTTAACCTCCCCTTCGGGCGAGTGCCCCTCCGGGATTTGACCATAGCATCACCTCCTTGCCTATACTATACACACTATACCCTACCTGTCAATAGACAGATACTATACGCCACTACTATAACACAAAATATTCATTTGTCAACTGGCGAAAATTATCCTTTATAGTGCTTATCGCTGTGAGGTGGAAATGAATTTGAGATGGGCGTTGCATAATGCGACAAACAGCTTCCACTTTAGCCTCGCGGTTACCGGCTAATTGTAATCCGAACAGGGTTGAGACGCCGAGGCCGGTAGGGATATACCATTCGTGTTACAGCTCCAGGATTATAAGTGATGATAATCTTGATGGACGTATGCGCGATATGCGGTTACAGTTGAGAGAAGTGGAACTATCTGGGCTTAAGGTAGGTATCACCTTCCTTGGAGGCTTGGGGATTCTCACTTTGGTAAAGGGATTTGAAGTAATAATCTCATCGCGTACCAGCCAAGACCAGAAGGCTCTCAGTGCCCTCAGGTAGCAGTTGATGGCATGTCCTCTCTCTGTCCTGATAGTCCCTTATCCTGGCGTCGCGTAAATGGGTGGTGCTCAAAGGCTTTCACCAGCTGGAGGTGGATGATGAAGTCTCTTATTTGTGAGACTCCTATCTCAGTAACAGCCGTGGATAACCCCTTAGCCTTAAGGAAGTCCGAGAGCCTATTGACGGCTGTGGTGGTAATCCTTATCGTTTTCTCACTCTTGCCCTCGCTTTGCGCACAGAGCCTGTATCCCCGAGTCAGACTGTCAAGCTCAATTGACCAGTTTTCGGCTTCAACGATCTGGCTGAGTTGCTGTTCGAAGTTGGTTGTCATCTTATCCTCCTTTTTGCCGAAGCAGTTGGTCTTTTAGCAAAAATCCCTGGTGTTTTGCCCAGGGATTGGAGGATAAGACAGCTTTGAGTTATATCTGGTGTGGCGTCCCTGGCGGGATTCGAACCCACGACCCGCTGCTTAGAAGGCAGCCGCTCTGTCCAGCTGAGCTACAGGGACAAATTATTTGTTATTCAAATTTAGCACGGACTGAGACAGAGGTCAAGATAAGCAATTCTGCTTTGGACTCAATTTGCTACCTAAAGCCCGGTATACTTCTGTTACTAGCCACAGCGGTGCTAGCTTGACAATTATTTACCCACACTGTTAGGATGGGGCAGCCATTAGATTCAACCCCGAGCCAACAAATGAATAAAATGACGGTCAGGGATATAGAAGTCAGTCATAAAAGGGCTTTAGTCAGGGTTGACTTCAATGTCCCTCTGGATAAGGCAACAGGGGTTATTGCTGATGATAGCCGTATCCGAGCCGTACTGCCTACTATTAAATATCTTATTGACCGGGGAGCTAAGGTTATTCTATGCTCTCACCTGGGTCGACCCGGGGGAAGGGTGGTTGACAAACTGCGATTAGCCGTTGCGGCTCGGCGTCTGTCGCAGATTTTAGGGCGGCAAGTGGGGTTTATTAAAGACTGTATCGGCCCCGATGTGGAGAAGGCAGTGGAAAAATCAAAGAATGGTGATGTTTTGCTTCTGGAGAATGTTCGTTTCCATCCTGAGGAGGAAAGCAATGACGCCTCTTTGGCTCGAGCCCTAGCCCGGTTAGCTGACATATATATTAATGATGCTTTTGGTGCTGCCCACCGAAGTCATGCCTCAGTAGTCGGCGTTACTCAGTATCTGCCGGCAGTAGCTGGACTGCTGCTTGAGAAAGAGACTGAAGCCCTGGGTAGTATTTTAGACCACCCGGCTCACCCCTTCGCCGCCCTTCTCGGTGGAGCCAAGATAAGTGACAAGGTTGACATGATAGAAAATATTATCGGTAAGGTAGACTATATTCTAATCGGTGGCGGTATGGCAGCCACTTTTCTAAAGGCTAAATCCTATGAAGTAGGTCTGTCCCTGATTGAGCAAGATAGGCTGGATTTGGCAGCTAAGTTAATGGAAGACACCGCCAAAAGAGGGGTGCGCTTGCTATTACCGGTTGATGTGGTCGTGGCTGATGAAGTTAGTACTCAAGCTAAAACCAGCACTGTATCTATAGACAACATATCGCCCCGTTTGAGGATTGTAGATATAGGTCCCCGAACTATAAAAAAATTCGGTGAAGAATTACAACGATGCCAAACAGTTTTCTGGAATGGGCCTATGGGCATATATGAGATACCCCGGTTTGCCCGGGGAACGCAAGCTATGGCTGAACTCTTAGCTAATCTTGATGCCACTACTGTTATTGGCGGAGGTTCTACGGCTGAAATAGTAACCAGGTTGGGGTTAGCCAGTAAGATGACCTTTGTCTCTACCGGTGGTGGTGCCTCGCTTAGATTTCTAGCCGGTAAAGCATTACCAGGAGTGGAAGCCCTGTTGAATAAAAGCTCATAATCAAGAAGGGCTTCATCTATGAGATTGTTACCTAATTTAGAGTTAATAAAGACAATTACCAGACCTTCACCAGCCAAGATTGTATTATTGGTTATTGACGGGTTAGGCGGATTACCCGCCCCCAAAACGGGTAAGACCGAGCTAGAGACAGCTAATACGCCAAATCTTGACCAATTAGCCACCAAAGCTATATGTGGTCTTATCGACCCGGTGAGCCCGGGGATAACTCCGGGTAGTGCCCCGGGTCACCTGGCTCTGTTTGGCTATGACCCTCTGACCTTTACCATTGGTCGGGGTGTGCTGGAGGCAATCGGGATAGATTTCAACCTTGAGTCAGGAGATGTAGCCGCTCGGGGCAACCTTTGTACTGTAGACGAAGCCGGCTTAGTTACCGACCGCAGGGCAGGTCGTATCTCCACCGATAAATGTACTGAGCTGTGTCAGTTGCTGGATGGACTGGTAATAGACAATGCTAAAATTCTGGTTCGTCCGGTAAAGGAGCACCGTTTTATAGTAGTATTTCAGGGAGAGGGACTTGCCCCCGATGTTAGCGACTCTGACCCCCAGCAGACAGGGGTAGCGCCAAGAACCATCACCACCCTCAACCCACAAGCTAGCAGGACAGCCAACATTGCCAGTCAGTTTATAGCTCGGGCGAAGGCAATTTTAAGTAAGCACCATCCCGCCAATATGGTTCTCCTCCGTGGCTTCTCCCAGCGACCTCAGTTTCCGACAATGGGCGAGATTTACAAATTGAAGCCAGCCGCCATTGC
>DAOUFA010000041.1:0-3936 GCA_034430355.1 Dehalococcoidales bacterium | reverse complement strand
ATATTGAAATGTGGGCTCCGGGCTGTGATGAGTGGCTAGAGGTATCTTCCTGCTCTAACTGCGGTGATTTTCAAGCCCGGCGGGCTAACATCCGCTACCGCCCCTCCCCCGAGGAGAAACCCCAGTTTGTCCACACCCTGAATGGCTCGGGATTAGCCCTGCCCCGGGTCCTCATCGCCATCATGGAAAACTACCAGCAACCCGACGGCAGCATCCTTATCCCCCAAGCCCTCCAGCCCTATGTGGGGCAGAAGGTGATTAGGTAATGGAAAATATTTACCGTAGTTATCTCAAAAACATCTATAAAACCTATATGAGTGGTGACGCCACTGAGCCCAGCTACTATCCCCTATTAAAAGAACTGCTGGAAATCTTTGGTAGGGAATCGAGAAGGGCTGCCGGAGTTACGATTCAACCCAAGAAAACAAAGGCTGGCATCCCCGATTTTCTCTTAAAGACAAGGGATGGAAAAATCATCGGCTATATTGAAGCCAAAGACCCAATGATTGACAGCCTCATCAATGAAGCCCAAACCGAGCAACTGCAAAGATATAGGGGATACTCACCCAACTTAATTTTAACTAACTTCCTTGAATTCTATCTCTTTCGAGATGGTAAGATAATAAATAATGTTCGCTTGGCTAATCCTGTCTTTCTTAAATTAGCGAAACAACCTGTCCCTGAAAATGTCGATAAATTTAGCGAGCTTCTAGACCAGTTCTTATCTTTTTCCGCCCCTAAAACCTACACTGCCAAGGCACTTGCCACTGAACTGGCTAAACGAACACGCTTTCTAAGCAGGCTGATTTTAGAGGAGCTAAGCGAAGAGACGGAAGGGATTTCTGGAATTTATAAGGTATTCAAAGAAGAACTAATTGAGTCCCTTACCGAAGAGAGCTTTGCTGATATGTATGCTCAGACTATTTCCTACGGTCTCTTTTCGGCTAGAATTCAGGCAAAAGAGGAGAAATTCTCAGGGGCAACCGCCTACAAGTTCATCCCTTCAACTATCCCTCTTCTCCGCCACCTGTTTTATCTCCTGACTGGTCCTAACCTTCCTGAATCGTTGGAATGGATTAGGGATGATATTGTTGATGTTCTTACCAGTGCTGATTTATCCTCAATCATCAAAGAGTTCCACACCAAGGTCTGGACTGATGACCCCGTGCTTCATTTCTACGAGACATTTCTAGCCGTTTATAACCCTAATGAACGCAAGCGATGTGGAGTTTATTACACCCCTGAACCGGTAGTCTCCTACATAGTCCGTTCAATCCACCACGTTCTGAAAGATAAGTTTGGCAAACCCGATGGTCTAGCCGACAAAAGCGTTACCCTTCTTGACCCGGCTGCGGGCACACTCTCCTTCCCTTCAATGGCTATTCGCTTAGCCAAAGAGGAGCTTGAAGCTAAAGGCAAAGGTGGCATCTTCCCCGGCTTGGTCAAGGAGCATATTCTACCGCATTTCTATGCCTTTGAGCTTATGGTTGCCCCCTATGCCATCGGACACTTCAAGGCAGCTATCGTCCTTGAAGACCTCGGTTATAGCTTAGGCAGTAATGAGAGATTTCAATTCTACTTGACCAATTCTTTAGAGATGAAAGAGGTCAAGCAGATAGAGCTTATTCCCGATTTGACTAAAGAGGGCCAAAAAGCCAAGGAGATAAAGGAGAAGATTCCTATCTTAGTGGTATGTGCTAATCCTCCTTACTCGGTAAGCTCTGAAAATAAATCAGAATTTATTGAGGCTTTGATGGACGATTACAAGAGGGAAGTTAAAGATGAGCGCAACATCCAGCCATTAAGCGATGACTATATTAAATTTATCCGTTTTGCCCAGTGGAAAATAGACCAGACTGGCCAAGGGGTAATCGGCTATATTACCAATAACTCATATCTTTCTGGCATCATTCACCGAGGGATGCGACATAATCTTCTTCAAGCCTTCAATGAAGTTTATATCTTAAACCTTCACGGCAGTACCAGAATTACTGAGTATGCCCCCGATGGTGGTAAAGATGAGAATGTGTTTGATATTCAACAGGGCGTAGCCATTATACTTCTGGTAAAAACGGCTAAGGAGGAAGATGAAGAATATACGGAAGCAACGACTTACTATACTGATATTTACGGTTTAAGAGAAGAAAAGCATAAATATTTACTGGAAAACGATGTTACTACTACTAAATGGCAAACACTTGAATTAAAAGAGCCATACTACTTTTTCGTGCCCAAGAAATTCGCAGGAGAGGACAAATACAAGGAATTCTGGTCATTAAAGGAAATATTTAACAAATTTAGTAGCGGTGTTAAGACACACAGAGACCATTTTGTCGTAGCGTTTATCGAAGAGGAACTAGCCCAGAGACTTGGAATTTTTACGGGAAACTTATCTGACGAGCTAGTCAAGGAAGGGTTGAAACTACACGATACAGGAACTTGGCAATTGAAAGAGGCAAGACGAAAGGTCAAAGAAGAGCTCAAGGATAAGAATGCTAAGGACAATATTTATCGTTATGGATACAGGCCTTTCGATAATAGATGGGTCTACTATAGTGACCTGCTTATAGACCGGCCACGACAGGAGATTATGCAACATTTAGTATTTGAAAACCTAGCACTAGTCACAACGAGACAACTTGCAAATTTGCCTTTTGCCCATTGCTTTGCTTCCAGTAGCATTGGTGATATCTGTTTTATTTCGCTTGCTACAAAGGAAAGTTCATATTTCTTCCCTCTTTATCTCTATCTGTTTCCATCCCAAAGAGATTTGTCTGAGGGCACCACAGAATCTAAGAGTCGGCAGACAAATTTCAAACCTGAATTTGTTTCAGCAATTCAAAATATCTTTGGCAAAGAGCCTTCACCTGAAGAGATTTTCTACTATATTTACGGAATCCTCTACTCCACTATTTATCGCCAGAAATATGAAGAGTTTTTACAGATAGACTTTCCTAAAATCCCTTTTACCAGTGATTATAAGCTTTTCCAAAAAGTGAACAAGCTAGGCAAGCAACTGATTGAACTACATCTGCTCAAGTCTCCGCTCCTGTCCCAACCTGAAGCCAAATACCCAGTAATTGGCACAGATAGGGTTGAGAAGCGTGCATACCAAGAAAAGACAGGCAGGGTTTTCATAAATTCTCAACAATATTTTGAGGGCATCCCGAGAGAAGTCTGGGAATACCGCATCGGTAGCTATCAGGTCTTAGATAAGTGGCTTAAAGACCGCAAGGGTCTCTCCCTCCCCCCTGATGATGTTGAGCATTATCTTAAAGTAATTACTGCCATTAAACACACCATTAACCTTCAGCAGCAAATTGACCAACTCTATCCCAGCATAGAGGCTTTGACGCCCTAAGCCTAATCCCCTATACTGAAACTAGTGGGAGGGGTGTCCGAGTGGTTTAAGGAGACGGTCTTGAAAACCGTTCTCGTCTTACGGCGAGCGTGGGTTCGAATCCCACCCCCTCCGCCAACTATATTATCAGTAACCCCATCCCCTTTATGCACCCAGAAAAATCTTCGATTTTCCTGGGAACCCGCTTTATCCCCTTCCCCTTAATAAGGGGAAGGGGAATTAAATAATAAAGAGGGCTATCGCCCTCTTAAACACCCTTATTAATAAGGAGAATTTACCCCTGGTTAACTGAGAGGGGTGAAGCCTCGCTCAAACTCTCTTTCTCGCCTAGTGGGGTTCGACGGAGACGGTATTCAGCATGGCAATGCCCATAGGATTTACCTCATAGCCGCTAACATAGGGCTTGACCAGGACATAATTTTTGCCGAACCACAAAGGCAGGCAGGCCGCATCCTCAACCAGCTTTTGCTCAGCTTGCTGATATAAGCCCAGACTTACTTCGCTATCCGGCTCCACATTCGCCATCTCCAGTAAAGCATCTACCTCAGGGTTACTATACTGTCCGTAGTTGTTCT
>DAOUFA010000040.1:0-15133 GCA_034430355.1 Dehalococcoidales bacterium | reverse complement strand
CTTTCGCAGATGGTATGCAGGTGCAGTCCATCTAAAAGCCTTTCCATACTCAGCATAAGTTTAGGGTTGGTAGGCTTCTGGCTAAACCAAAACGGCAGCCTTCCTTTCATAAGTAGCTCCGTGACAATATATCTGAGCCCCGTTCCAGGCGGGAGTCAAAAACCTGTGAAAAATGGGCTAATAACCTTTCGGTTACTGTTTCCATCAATATGTCTTGGGAGAGGAGCTTGGAGATGGCTGTAGCTTTTCTATCGGAAAAGCCGCACGGGTTTATCAGTGAGAAATGTTCTAGCTCCGTGTTTACATTGAGGGCAAATCCGTGCATACTAACCCATCGGCTTATACCAAGCCCGATAGCAGCAACCTCCTTACCTCTTACCCAAACCCCGGCGTGGTGTCTATCTCTACAGCCCGTTATACCAAAGTCGTTTAGTGTTCTTATGATTACTTCCTCAAGGTCACGAACGTATTGGTGAGCGTCCCTCCCCCGCTGCCTCAGGTCAACAATGGGATAAGCCACCAGTTGTCCCGGACCGTGGTAGGTAACATCACCTCCCCGGTCGACGAAGAATAAGGCTATACCTTCGGTGGCTAATTGTGCCTGCGAAGCCAGGACATTTTCCAATTTACCTGATTTCCCGATGGTGATAGTAGGCGGATGCTCCAGGAGGAGAAGGGTATCTGTTATCTCATCGTTGACCCTCTGGCGGAGAAGCTCCCTCTGCAGATGATAGGCCTGGCTATATCCTATTACTCCGAGCTGATAAACAGTACAAAGCATTCCTTTATCAAGCTTGTCTTACTCAAAGTGTCGTGCCACTATTCTATCTATTCCGAGACGAGAAATGTATCGCTTTACCGCTAACATCTAGAGCCGCTTCCCAAATTGTCTCAGACAGAGAGGGATGAGCATGCATAGTTGCGATAATATCCTCGTGGGTGCTCTCCAGTTTAATAGCTAAAACGGCTTCTGCTATTAGGCAAGGAGCATGAGAACCAATAATGTGCACACCTAGTATCCGACCATAGTTTTGCTCGGTGATTATCTTTACCAGTCCTATCTGCTCACCTAAAATAGCTGCCATACCGTTGGCAGCGAAAGGAAATCTCCCAATTCGTATCTTATATCCCTGGGCAACTGCTTCCTCCTCGGTGAGCCCCACGCTGGCTACCGGGGGCAAAGTAAAGATACATTGTGGGACTGCTTGATAATCAATTTTTGCACTCATTCCTCCAGCATTTTCCGCGGCCACTATGCCTTCATTTATAGCAACATAGGCCAGCATCATTCCACCAACAACGTCACCGGCAGCATAGATATCAGGCACGCTGGCCTGCATTCTTTCGTCGGTCTGAATCCCACCATTATTTATAACTACGCCACATTCATCCAGCCCCAGTCCTTCTATATTCGGTTTATACCCTATAGCCACGGCGACAGCCTCAGCCTCTATTTTCTGTTCGGCTTTATTACCATCAGAAAGGACTACTAGTTTGCCTCCATCGGTATCATCAATCCTACTGGCCTGTGTCCCACAGTATATCTTCACACCGTCTTCCTTAAGAGCATCGCCCAGAATAGAGGCTAACTCAGCATCCTGGGTGGGGAGAATATGGGGCATCATTTCCACTATACTTACGCTACAGCCCAGCTTAGCCAAAATGCTAACCATCTCTACCCCAATTACTCCACCGCCTATCATCACCAAACTCTTGGGAAGATAGTTCAGGTCGAGGATACTCTCATCATCCATTATATCTGGGCTATCAGCCCCAGGAATGGGTAACGCTATTGGTTTGGCACCAGTGGCAATAATTACCTTCTCTGCTTGGATAGTCTGCTTCTTTTCCTGACCAGAATCTATTTCTACCTGCTTTGACGGGGTAAGTTTAGCCCGACCACTAATAACTTCAACGTTACCCCTCACCAAAAGGCTCTTAATGCCTGAGGCTAATGTTGATATTACTCTGTTCTTACGGGCTTGCATTTTAGATAAATCGAGGTTAACCCCAGATACACTTATACCATATTGTTCTGCGTTTTTAATCGACTGGTAGGTTCCCACGCTCCGCAACAGAAATTTGGTTGGTATACAACCATGATTCAGGCAGATACCACCTAGTTTCTTCTCTTCCACCAGTGTCACTTTGCCACCGAGTTGCGAAGCCCTTATCGCGGCTACATAGCCGGCAGGCCCACCACCAATTATTACTATCTCTCTCTCCTCCATAATGGTACCCCCTCTTCAACCAAAATATGACAGTAGCCCGAAGCCTCAGCCTCAACATTAAAGCTTACTTTCTTCGTCTTTATCACTATTCTACCTATTCCGAGATGGGAAGTGTATTGACTCACCGGTAACATCTAGAGCCGCTTCCTAAAGGCGCCTCAAAGAGGGTAGGATGCTTGAGCTAGGTTAGCTTTGGGGTGATAAATCCGCCAGCGCTTTTTGCACCAATTGCATGTACATCAACGCTGGCCCGCCACCCATTAGAACGGCAACCCAGCTTGCTTCCAGGATTTCCTCTTTTGTCGCTCCCTGAGCCAATGCATTCTTAGTATGAAAAGCGATACACCACGGACAATGAGCGGTAATAGCTGTAGCTAGGGCAATCAATTCCTTACATTTTGCATCTAATGCACCAGGTGTTTCTACTGCATTCATTAGACTCATAAATGCCGACATTTGCTTGGGCCAATCTTTGCCAAATGTTGCGAGGTTTGAGTCTAACTCCTTTAATAAATCCATTGTGTCCTGCATTTCTAGTCACCACCTTATAATTTTTTTAACTACTTATAATATATTAACTTTCCTCTTACAACTAAGTCCGTCCTTTCTATAGTGTATGAAGTTGCTCCCGGTTTACACCGGCAAAGGGCTTGGGTCTTCCAGTAACTGCACCACATTTGTCATAAATTGGTGGGCCACAGCACCATCAATTACCCTGTGGTCATAAGTAAGGCTACAGGCCAGGATAGGTCTAATTACAATTTTCCCATCTCTGACTACAGCCCTGTCGGCAATGCCCGCCGTTCCTAGAATTGCTGACTCCGGCTGGTTTATGATAAACGTCTCAAAACGGTATCCCGCACCAAGCGCCCCGATATTGGTCAGGGTGAAGGTGCCACCGGTGACGTCATCAGGCATCAGTTTCCCTTCTCTTGCTTTCTGGGCTAGGCTCTTTATTGTCTTACTTATCTCCACCAGTGATTTCTTGCCGGCATCCTTGACTACGGGGACAATGAGCCCTTCTTCCAGGGCAACAGCAACCCCAATGTTTATGCTCTCCCAGCACTTAATCTCGTTATCTATCAGGCTGGAATTGACTAGGGGCTGGTCTTTGAGTAGCTGGGCAATTGCCAACACCAATAAGTCGGTATATGTAATTCTGGTGCCAAGGGCTTCCTCTTTGGCAACCAGGCTTTTTCGTAGCTTCACCATCTCAGTCACGTCTACCTCAGCCGTGAGAGTAATCTGAGCCGCAACTGACAAACTGCGATGCATGTGCTCAGCAATTGCCTTTCTCATTCCCTTGAGGGGGATTACAGATTTTATTCTTTTGCCCTGATAAACTTCGGGGGTTACTTCTACCTTCTTCTTGGCTTCTATCTCCTTCTCAATATCCCCCCTTACAATCCTTCCCCCGGGGCCGGTGCCCGCTATTGTCGTGATGTCTATCACGTGTTCCTCAGCCATCTTACGAGCCACCGGGGATATTAGAATACGCTCTCCCTCCTTAATCTTGGCGGCAGCTGGTGCTGGTGCCTCAGCTTTAGCCGCTTCGGCCGGAGCCGCTTCTTTAACCTCAGCAGCAGCTTTAGTTGCTTCCTTTGGCTTCCCTTTCTGAAGTGCGGCTAATTCCTCCTTTGTCTCAGCGATAACACCAGCCACTGTGCCTATGGCTACTTCCTGTCCCTCTTCAAGCAAAATATGAAGGAAGCCTGAGGCCTCAGCCTCAACATCATGCCTAATTTTCTCCGTCTCTACCACCATGACGACGTTGCCTTTTTCAATTCGGTCGCCTTCCTTCGCCTTCCATTCAACTAATGTGAGTGGCGCTGTACTCATCCCCAGTTTGGGCATCAATATTTTAGCTGCCATTCTTTCACCTCCAAAATATAATATACTAATTAAAACAGCAGAAACCTGTTCAGCCTTTACCTGTCTTCTATCAGCTACTCAAGTCCCTGCTGTCCTTCCCACTAGTCAAAGCTCCGTAATCCCTAAAACCATTTTCTCCTTGGTAACGAAGAAATAAATAAACTACCACACTACCCTTTTGAGGGTACGGTCAAAATTCAACTACATATTTCGGTCACAGCCTTGATTAACTCCTCTTCATCTGGCATCCAGAGCTTCTCCAGAGGCGGGGTGCAGGGGATAGGCGTGTCGGGGGCGCAGACCCTTTTTATTGGTGCGTCAAGAAGGTCAAACGCCTCCTCAGCCATTATAGCTGAGATTTCACCGGCGGCGCTTCCGGTTATAGGCTCTTCGTCCATTATCACCAGCTTACCCGTCTTTTTGACCGAGTTAATGATAGCCTGCTTATCAAGGGGTACCAGGGTTCGGGGGTCAATAACCTCTACACTTATGCCCTTTTCCTGGAGCTTGGTGGCGGCAGCCAGGGCTCGGTGAAGCATAAGATATGTGGCGACAACAGTAACATCGCTACCTTCCCTCTTGATATCCGCCTTCCCCAGGGGTATGGTATATTCCTCCTCCGGTACCTCGCCTTTTAGACCATTAGCTATCAGGTTAAGATGGTAGGGAACTATCACTGGATTATCTTCTCTGATAGCCGACTTAATCAAGCCCTTAATATCATAGGGGGTTGACGGTACCGCAATCTTAAGCCCGGTGGCTCTCATCAACGCTCCGTCAAGACATGAAGAGTGTTCTCCAGCCGCCGATTGACCAGCACCACAATAACCCATAATGGTCACCGGCAATTTTACCTTACCCCCAGTCATATATCTCGTTTTGCATAGGGCATTTAGTATCTCAGACATACATACACACAAAAACTCAGTGAACATTATATTGACGATTGGCCTCATCCCGGTTGTTGCCGCACCGACAGCAACTCCGACGATTGCCCTCTCATCAATTGGTGTGTCCAGCACCCTTTTGGGTCCATACTTATCAAATAGACCCTTGAACTCACCAAAAGGCGCCCCCCAGGCTCTTACGTCCTCACCCATTATAAATACCGTGGGGTCTCTCGCCATTTCTTCATCAACGGCTTCATTTATCGCTTTAAGATAGGTTATCTCTTTCATTTTTACCTCCTTAAGCATAGACATCGGTTAAGACTTCCTCAGGTTCGGGAAACGGGCTTTCCTCAGCAAACTTCACCGCTTTACCTATCGCCTCCAGCGCTTCCTGATGAATCTTATCCGCTTCCTTTTCAGTTAATATTCCCATTTCAACCAGTTTCTTCCTGAATCTTGGGATGGGGTCTCTTTTCTTGCAGTCATCAATCTCCTCTTTGGCTCGGTAGGTCTCAGTATCTCCCTCAAAGTGGGCACGCTGTCGGCAGGTTTTAGCCTCGATGAAGGTAGGACCCCCACCCTTTCTGGCTTTAGCCACCGCCTTACCAACTACTTCATATACCGCCACTACATCATTGGCATCAACGGCTACTCCCGGAATGCCATAGCCAAAGGCTCTATCGGTAAGTTTGGTTAGGTTTGTTACGTCGTAAATAGAAGTAGACTCAGCCCACTTATTATTCTCACAGATGAAGACCAAAGGGAGCTGCCAGGCGGCAGCTATGTTTAGTGCTCCGTGAACAGCTCCAGTATTCAGGGCACCGTCTCCAAAAAAGCAGACGGTGACCCGGTCTATACCCTTCAGTTTACATGAGAGAGCAGCTCCGGCAGCCTGCAGTGTTCCCGTGCCTAAAAGTGCGTCAGAGCCTACGTGGCCAACATCGGGGTCGGTCATGTGCTGGGAGCCTCCCTTGCCCTTCATATAACCAGTCTTCTTACCATATAGTTCAGCCATTATCCCCTCTGGCTTGCCACCTTTGGCCAGCAGATGCCCGTGGGCACGATGATGAGCTGTAATATAGTCATCAGCTCTCAGGGCTGCCATCGCCCCGGCACCAATAGCCTCGTGGCCCTGGCTTAAGTGGATAAAACCAGGAATATTCCCCGCAGCGAATTCCTTGCCCACTCTTTCATCAAACTCCCTGTGTAGAACCATCGTCCGGTACATCCATATCAATTTCTCCTTCTCAATCGCCATTTTAGCCTCCTTTCATCTTTTATATTATACTACCAATCCAGCTAAACTACCTCGCCTTTCTCCTGCCAAGCTATTACCTTTTTAGGGCCTGGGCTAGATTCAACTACATAATCTCGGTCACCGCCTTGATTAAATTCTCCTCATCTGGCATCCAGAACTTCTCCAGAACCGGGCTGAAGGGAATAGGCGTATCAGGGGCACAGACCCTTTTTATTGGGGCGTCAAGAAAGTCAAACGCCTCCTCAGTTACTACCGCCGAGATTTCGCTGGCGGCACTCGCGATTTTGGGTTCTTCGTCCATAATGACCAGCTTACCCGTCTTTTTGACCGAGTTAATGATAGCCTGCTTATCAAGGGGCACCAGGCTTCGGGGGTCAATAACCTCTAGGCTTACGCCCTTTTTTTGAAGCTTATCGGCGGCAGCCAGGGCTCGTTGGACCATAAGCGCTATGGCGACAACAGTAACATCGCTACCTTCCCTCTTGATATCTGCCTTCCCCAGAGGTATGGTGTATTCCTCATCCGGTATCTGGCTGGTTGGGCCAGTAGTTATTAACACTTTATGGTAAAGAAATGCCACCGGATTATCGTCTCTGATTGATGTCTTAAGTAAGCCCTTACAATCATAGGCAGTTGACGGTGTCACAATCTTTAACCCGGGGATAGCCATCAACCACCCGAGCAGGTTCTTAGAGTGGGAATCAGCCGCACTTAAGCCGGCGCCACTATACGCCGTGATAGTCACCGGCATTTTTATCTTCCCGCCAAACATGTATCTCATTTTAGTCAGGTGGGTTATTAGCTCATCACCACACACCCCCAAAAAGTCGCAGAACATTAAAAATGCGATTGGTCTCATCCCGGTTATGGCGGCACCCATAGCACCCCCCAGAATTGCTGTCTCTGAAATCGGTGTTCCCCGTACCCTTTCCGGTCCATATTTATCAAATAAACCCTGGTATTCACCCAAGGCAGCTCCCCATGCCTTCCCTATATCCTCACCCATCAGAAATACCGTGGGGTCTCTCGCCATTTCTTCATCAACGGCTTCAGTTATCGCTTCCTTAAAGGTTATTTCTCTCATTTTACCTCCTCAAGCATAGACATCCTCTAAGGTTTCCTCTGGAGCTGGGAGTGGGCTTTCCTCAGCAAATTTCGCTGCTTCTTCTATTTCCTCATTTATTTCCTGCTCAATTTTGTCGGCTTCCTTTTCGGTTAATACTCCCATTTCAACCAGTTTCTTCCTGAATCTTGGGATGGGGTCCCTCTTATGACACTCTCTACGTTCTTGTTCAGTTCGGTAGGTATCGGTATCCCCCTCATAGTGCCCATAGCGTCGGCAGGTTTTACACTCTACCAGGGTTGGACCTTCACCTTTCCTGGCTCGGGCTACCGCCTCACCTACGGCTTCATACACCGCCAGCACATCATTGCCATCAACAGTCTTGCCTGGGATACCATACGCCGCCGCTCTATCAGCCAGATTAGGTATGTTAGCCGCGTAGCTAATAGGAGTCATCTCGGCATACATATTGTTTTCAATGACGTAGATTATAGGCAGCTTCCAGATTGAAGCCAGATTTACCCCCTCATGGAACCTAGAGGTATTGCAGGCACCATCACCAAAGAAGCAGACGGCAACCTGGTCTGTCCCCCTCATTTTAGCGGAGAGAGCCGCCCCACCGGCAATTGGTATTGCCGCGGCTACAATCCCGCTGGCGCCCAGCACGCCAATATCCGGGTCAGCGATGTGCATTGAGCCTCCCTTCCCCTTGTTATAGCCCGTTTTCTTGCCGTATAGCTCAGCCATCATCCGGTCTGTCTTCCCACCTTTGGCGATTACATGCCCGTGCCCGCGATGAGTACTGGTGATATAGTCGTCAGTTCTCAGAGTAGCGCAGGCACCAGTAGCTATTGCCTCTTCGCCAGCGTACAGGTGGACAAAACCACCAATCTTCCCGGCGGCAAATTCCTTGTAAACCCTGTCCTCAAAGACTCTAATTCGGAGCATCCCCCGATACATATTTATTAGTTTCTCTTTTTCTATTGCCACAGTGTTTTTCTGTCCTCCTTCTCTCCCATCATCAATACGTTAAACTGTTTAGCCCTATCCATAAAAAAGCACCTATTAAAACCAACTATCTAGGTGCCCATCGCCATAACACAACCCCACGGCCAGGTTATGGTAGTTTTCGCATATTCCCCTCCTTTCACCTTTGCTATAGAATGAGCATTACTAAAATTAGCATAAATGAGAGGGTGCTGTCAACGAATGTCACCTGGTTCCAGCCCCCTTTACAGATATGATTTTTGGCGGTAAAATAGGTATGACTTGGGCGGGTGTAACTCAGCGGCAGAGTGCTTGCTTCCCAAGCAAGACGTCGAGGGTTCGAATCCCTTCACCCGCTCCAAAACAGATATAAATCACGCCTACACCAGCTCCAAATATTCCCCGCCAGATTATTATCAACGGGGTAAAGATTCTGTAGTGGGTCATTTTGAAAAAAGCTTTTGGGAAAAAGGAAATTGGATACAGGATAGGGGATTAACCCACTTGACAACTAATCCCACCCATGCTATAATTCTACCATGAAGGCTATGATAATAAAGGATACAGATTTTCAAAGGGTAGCTGAAAGCGTAAAACCAGATGCCAAGAAGCGAGTAGTTTTGCAAAAAATTCAAATGCTGGAAGGTGTCACCTATCATATATACAGCAATAGCCTTGGGCAAATTGTACTAGACCCACAAGTAACCATTCCAGCTTCAGAAGTATGGTTATTCAATAATCCAGATGCCCTTGCATCAGTTAGGCGCGGTCTTTCTGATGCTGCACAAGGCAAAGTGTCAAAAGTTGACCTTGACGCTCTATAAGGCCAAATATTTTGTTTGAGTTAGAATGGACAGAGGAGGCAAGGGGAACTTATAACTTGCTTAAGGGTGATACCTCCCAAAGGAAACGCTACAAAGCTGTCAAAAAGACCATCGGATTCCTAGCAACGGACCCTTGGCACAAGAGTCTTCAAACTCATGAATATATGAGTCTAAAAGGGCCAAATGGGGAAAAGGTTTTTGAGGCATACGCAGAACAGAAGACACCAGCAGCCTATAGAGTCTTTTGGTATTATGGTCCATCTAAGGGTATAATCACAATTTTTGCGATTACTTCTCACCCATAGTCACAACTCAATAAAATGAGACCATTTCCTCAATTGCCCAAATGTGGTCACTGACCTCTGCAGCCATAGCTGGCGTTACCCCAAGTGAACCCTTGGGTGTTAGTGTTTTATGCGGTCTGGCGAAGTTGTAATACATAAAGTGCAGAGCTACCGCATACTCTAGATTCTCTATCTTCTTAGAGAACGCATTGGTTAGCCTAGTAAATCGCCTCAAAACGTTCGGTCAGGTTGTTACCTCTTTGTCATTCGGGGTAGAAGGGTCTATAATATCCCCATCATCCCAGCAATAAGCCCATTCAGAAAGTGACATATAGCCGCATTGAATACCAATAGCTTTCGTGTAATAAAAACCTGTCCCCATAGTAGCGCTCGTACTGCCGAGTTAGTTACCCCTCACGGGCTAGTGCCGACGCCGGTATTTTCACCGGTAGGTAGCCAGGCTGTCGTCAGAACTATGACCCCCGAAGAGCTGAAGGATATTGGAATAACCATGGTCGTGGCTAATACCTATCATCTTTATCTAAGGCCAGGAATAGGCACAATTGAAAAATTAGGAGGCATCCATAGATTTATGGCTTGGGACAGAGCCATACTTACTGACAGCGGAGGTTATCAAATATTTAGTCTGGCACAGCTACGGAACATTAGTGACCAGGGGGTTACATTTCGCTCTCACATTGATGGGAGCCAACATCTCATTACTCCCGAATTGGCTATTCAGTTTCAAGAATCACTTGGTGCCGATATCATCATGGTTCTGGACGAGTGTCCGTCCCACACCGATACCTTTGACGAGGTTGAGCAGGCGATGAAAAGGACACATAAATGGGCGGAGAGATGCCAGCGGTGTCAAACTCGTAATGACCAGGCTCTGTTTGCTATCGTACAGGGTGGACTTTTCCCTGAGTTGCGCCGCCAGTCAGCCAGTTTCCTTAGCCCGTTAGGATTTTCGGGCTATGCTATTGGTGGCTTGAGCTTAGGCGAACCAAAGGCATTGACTCAAGCTATGGTTGAGGCAACAGTAGCCTTGCTCCCTGAGAACAAGCCGAGATACCTTATGGGTGTGGGCTCTCCGGAGGATATACTTGATGCTGTAGCCCGGGGAATTGATATATTTGATAGTGCTCTGCCGACCAGCGTGGCACGAAAAGGTGCCGTCTATACCTGGCAGGGGAGGTATAATATTCAAAGGTCTGCCTATAGTCAAAGGGAAGACCCCATTGACCCTGAGTGCGATTGCTATACCTGCCGTAACTTCTCAGCCGCCTACCTGCATCATTTATTTAGATGCCAGGAGCTGGTGGCCTACCGATTAGCTACTATTCACAATCTCAGCTTCATGAACAATCTAATGGACAAAATAAGAGACACCATCATTAACGGCACCTTCAACACTTTCAGAGACAGCTTCCTGGCCGGTTATCAGCCTACCGATGAGAATTTGCGGCTTGCCCAGAAGCAAAAGTGGCTGGATGCCCGGAATCGTAGCCACATAGACAAAGGTAGTTGACCAAGCGTGGAAATAGACACTGGGATATTCTTCAACTTTAATAATTTACTCTGGGTTGGTTTTACTCTCGTTGTCTTGAGCCTCACCACCCTTGTCTACCGCTTCTTCGGCAAATTCGGGCTTTATGCCATCATAGTTGCCCTGGTTATTACGGCTAATATTCAGGTAGTGAAGACTGTCCAGCTATTCGGTCTAGTCGCCACGCTGGGTAATGTACTTTATGCTGGTATCTTCTTTGCCACCGACATATTAAGTGAGGTATATGGCAAAAAAGCAGCCAGGCGTGGAGTATGGCTCGGCCTCATTGGCATGGCACTGATGACGCTATGGATGCAGATTGGACTCAAGTTCATCCCACATGTATCGGACTTTTCCCAACAGTCCCTGGAAACAATCTTTGGGATAATGCCGAGGATTGCTGCCGGAAGCATGGTTGCCTACCTTGTATCCCAGCATCACGATATTTGGGCTTTCCACTTTTGGAAAAATAAGACAAAGGGGAGGTTTCTCTGGCTGAGGAATAACGCTTCAACGATGGTTTCTCAAGCCATTGACAGCATCATTTTCTGTAGTATCGCTCTCTGGGGTTTATTTGATACCGGTACCTGGCTTCAGATACTGGCCACAACCTACCTGCTGAAGTTGCTGGTGGCTGTCATTGACACTCCGTTCATCTATCTGGCTAAAAGGCTTAGCCCAGCCGTGGTCGCCAAGGAGTCAGGTATTACCCTGCAAGAATAATACTTCTAGCTTCCCCTCATACTATAGATACAGCCACAATAATTCTGCTGGTAAAGAGCCCACTTTTTGGCCAGTTCCATAGCTCGTTGGAAACCTTCCTTCTTTTTAAAATCTCTGGCTAGAAATCTCTCCCCACCAATCTCCCACCCTACCCGATTAATCACAGCTGCCGATTTATGGGGGCTTATGGTTAAGGTGGTGGTAAAGGCATCCGCCCCGCAGTCCTTCATATAGAGATAAGCCTCTTTCAGTCTAAGCTTGAAGCAAACCTCACATCTCCTGCCACCCTCAGGCTCATTGGCTAAATAGATAGTTTCCTTAAACCATTCTTCCGGGGTGTAAGGGGGTACTTCCAGGGGGAAGTTCAATTTTTGAGCTACTTTACGGGCAACTTCCAGTCTTCGGTCATACTCCTGCCGGGGGTGAATATTGGGGTTATAGAATAGCCCGTGAACCTGATGTCCTTCCAGGGCTAATCTTTCAACGACTCCAGCGGCACAAACCCCACAACATATATGCAGCAGTATCTTCATGGTCCTTAATAAATGCTCTACACTCAGGGCCTGCTTTAAATAAAAGTGAGGACTCCGCCCATTAGGAGCGTTGTAGGGCTGCCCTGAAGCGGTCAACTACATCACGTGCCGGAACATAGGGGAAGGACGGTTTCTCCAGAGCCGGTGAAACCTTCAGGCAAACAAAGTTAGGACCCACCTGATTGATTACAGTATCTATGTTCTTTTCCAATGTCTCTATATCGGCAAAGTCATAGACATTGGGATATCCAGCATCTCTGGCTAAGGCAGTAAAACTAACTTTACCAGCCCGAGGCAGAGGCTGGCCTCCAGTACACCGGTAAACTCTATTATCAAATAGGAAATGAGTGAAGTTAGGCGGAGCCATATGAGCAATGGTCACCAGACTACCCAGGTTCATTAGTAACGCCCCATCCCCATCCAGCACAAGGACCTTCCTATCAGGCCGAGCCAGAGCTAAGCCCAGAGCCACTGATGAGGCCTTCCCCATTGCCGCCCAGTGCCATGAGAGGTCTAGCTCTGGTTTGGTAGATACCACAGGCAACTCGGTACCCGGGGTCATAGTAGCTACAATAAGCGCATCGCCTCGGTGTTGTGATATAACCTTTACCGCTTCAAAGCTCTCCATCATGGTTACTCTTACTCCCTTGCAATTAGAATGGCCACCGGCTTATTGGTCTCTCGCGCTTGCTTATCCCCGATGGATATCTTTTCCACATCTTCGTCACTCTGCACCAGGTAATACTTGATACCCCAGGTATCCAGAGTGGGCTCAAGAAGGATGCCAGCGGAATCGGTTATCGGAGAATCGCGCCTCCAACCCAGGTAGCTAATTATCATAAGTAGAGGAAGACGAAGTTCTAAGGCTACGGTTCTAATCGAGTCCCCTGCCTCATAAAGGCCAGTATTCTGATAGAGCACCACCGGCTTCTTGCCTCCTATGACGAGCCCAGCGGCGATAGCCACCCCCTCTCCCTCACGGCAAAACGGAACGAGGGTAATTTCCTTCTGGCTCATCATAGCGTCGTATATGAAGCGGGTTTTCGTATCAGCCAGGCAGACCATGTGGGTAACGCCACACTTCTTAAGTTCGTCAATGATTCTTTCAGCGGTTAACCCCGTCTCCTGAGCAACCATTTGCTTCCTTTATCTGCTACTCTCGTCAAGCGACCAAGTAGCTACCTTAACTTTATTGCCTCCTCTTCTATTTTACCGCAAATACTCTATCTCATCAACGCCGAGGAGAAGAAAACTTAATCTTTTTCTTAGCTCCAGAAGGTTTCGTGTTACATTATTAGCATGGCGTCGCCGAAGCTATAGAAACGATATTTCCGGGCTATGGCTTCGTGGTAAGATTGCTTTATAAAATCTCTACCGGCAAAGGCAGTAACCAGCATCAGCAGTGTTGACTTGGGCAGGTGAAAATTGGTGATAAGGGCGTCAACTATCTGGAACTGGTATCCGGGTAGAATAAACAGGCTTACCCAGCCTTCAAATGGCTGTACCTGAGGCAGGTTACCGGCTTGAGCTGCAGCCTCGACCAGTCTCATTGTAGTGGTACCAACACATATAACTCGTCGTCCTTCTACCTTAGCCTGAGACAACTGATTGGCTACTTCCTGACTCAGCACCCCATATTCTTGATGTATAGGGTGTTTATGTGGGTCATCCTCCCGTACCGGTCGGAAAGTATCAAGACCTACGTGGAGGGTAACAAAAAGACAGCGGATTCCCTTACTTTTTATGTTATCCATTAACTCCGGTGTGAAGTGCAGGCCGGCGGTGGGCGCGGCAATGCTACCAGCCACATTAGCGTAAATTGTCTGATAGCGCTCTGGAGCCTTGAGCGGAACGTGGATGTATGGCGGTAATGGAATTCTGCCTAGTTCTGGCAGCAACGCCTCATCCGAGAAGCTTATCACTTGAATTCCCTGTCCCCTTAACTCGAGTACTTCAGCCAGAACCCTGAAATCTTGCCCCTCAGCATTCGCCGAATCGTTAGTCAGCTCTAACCTGCTGCCAAGCTTGACCCGCTTACTGGGTCTAACCAGTGTCTCCCAAACGTTTGGCCTGAGCCGCCGCAGTAGTAAAATCTCCAGCCTACCCCCGGTATCAACCTTCCTGCCACTGAGACGGGCGGGGATAACCCGGCTGTCATTAAATACCAGAACATCCCCTGACTGGAGATAATCAACTATTTCCCAAAACCGGTGGTGGCTTAGTGAGTTATGGCTGCGGTTTAGGACCATAAGCCGTGCCTGGTCTCTGGGTTCAAGCGGGGTCTGGGCAATAAGCTCTGGGGGGAGAGAATAGTCAAAATCGCTAGTTTTCACGATGCTCACCAGCCAGTAAAGAGTCGATCTATAGTTACCTGGCTAATGGCATATTATAGGCTCTTCGGTTCTAAGTGACAAAAACGGAGCTATGCTGATTGCCATAGCCCCGTTATTCTATTAAGCCTATTCTTCCCGCCTGTTTAGCCCTGGTGTTCTTCTTCCTTTAGCAGGTCGCTGAATACCTCAGTATGGTATATTTCATGGTCTCTTAAGCGTAGGAGAAGCTCTTTCAGGTCGGGGTCCTCAGTCTGCTTGGCGGCGCGGTCATAGGCTGCTGCCACCTCCTGCTCAATTTTGATGTCGGCTCGGAGCATATCAGCCGTCTTGGTTGTCCGGTCAACCTCGGCGTGCTCAATTCTTGGATTGCCGCTAATATCGACTATCTTTTCGGCGAGCCAGCCCAGATGCTGCATCTCGTTAATGGCTTGGTCTTCCAGCTCCTTCTTAGCCTTTTTATTGGTTGTCATATATGATTGGAACATATATTGAAGAATAACAGTATACTCGTGCTCGATGCCCCAGTTGAGAGTCTGGACAACCCTGTCTGTACGACTGCCCCTCACATCCTTAGCCCCCTCCTTCT
>DAOUFA010000039.1:0-3618 GCA_034430355.1 Dehalococcoidales bacterium | reverse complement strand
TACCGCCCTTGGTCTGGCTACCGTAGCCATCGGTGCCTTTCATGATGAGCCGGTCAGAGAGGTTTTACGGCTGGATAAGCAATATAAGCCCTTATACATCATGCCCGTGGGCAGACCGGCTTGAAGTTAAGACTTAACCGGCGCCAAAACTCTACCTAATCTATTCTCGTTGTGGTCTTAATCTGGTTATTTCCCCTTCTTGATAAACGTCTTGTCCCGAGGATAAATTGACAAGCTCAAGTTTTAATATTATCATCTGGGAGATATGGCAAAAACAATTGAAGAAATAAACGAGAAAATACGACAGGGCAAAGCGGTAGTAGTTACCGCTGAAGAAATAATAGGCATGGCTAAAGAGAAGGGTGTCAAAAAGGCAGCGCAGGAGGTAGATGTAGTTACCACCGGCACCTTCGGCCCAATGTGCTCATCTGGTGTCTATCTTAATATTGGACACGCTAAGCCGCGAATAAAGCTGGGCGGGGGCAGGGTTTATCTCAATGATGTCCCGGCTTACACAGGATTTGCCGCCGTAGACTTATATATAGGGGCTAATGCTCTTCCCGATGATGACCCCAGAAACAGAATCTACCCCGGCGAATTCAACTACGGTGGTGGGCATGTAATTGAAGAGCTTGTCGCCAGAAAGGATGTCAGATTGGTAGCTAGTGCCTACGGCACGGACTGCTATCCCAGGAAAAGGCTTGAGACCTGGATAAATATAAAAGACCTTAATGACGCAGTGCTATTCAATCCCAGGAACAGCTCCCAGAATTATACGGTGGCGGTGAATCTATCGGAGAAGACAATTTACACCTATATGGGGGTATTAAAACCTGACTTAGGCAATGCTAACTATTGTAGTGCCGGGCAGCTCTCGCCATTGCTCAATGACCCGTATTATAAGACCATTGGCATAGGCACCAAAATATTCCTGGGCGGTGGCATAGGCTATGTTGCCTGGCAAGGCACCCAGCATAACCCTAATGCCCCCCGCACTGGGAATGGAGTGCCTAGAGAAGGCGCTGGAACCATTGCCGTAATAGGTGGTTTGAAGCAGATGAAGCCACGATGGCTGATAGGAACCAGCATGCTGGGCTATGGTTGCACCATAACCGTGGGCATTGGCGTCCCCATCCCTGTACTCTCTGAAGAAATCTTACGATATACCACAGTAAGTGATGATGGAATTCTTGCCCCGGTGGTAGATTATTCAGAGGTATATCCCCAACTGAGGCCAGATACCCTGGGCGAGGTCAGTTATGCTCAGTTAAAGAGCGGGAAAATAATAGTTAAGGGTAAGGAGGTGCCGACCGCTTCCTTATCCAGCTACTCCCGGGCGGTGGAAATTGCCGCCATTCTAAAGGAGTGGATACTGAGTGGCAAATTCCTGTTAACTGAACCAGTAGCGCCTCTGCCTACTGTTGGCTCGGATATAGTCCTCAAACCGCTCAAGGAGCGTCCGATAGAGGAGTAAAATGGCTGTTTCTAAAAGAATTGTGCTACATTTTCCCAAGCGGCTGGTAGAGCGTCCCATAGTCAGCCGACTGGTTAAGGAGTATAACCTCGACTTTAACATTTTAAAGGCTTCGGTTACCCCGGATGAGGAAGGCCTGATGGTATTGGAATTGAGCGGGAAGCAAGCCGACTATGATAGAGGTATCAGGTATTTAGCTGAGACCGGGGTGAGAATTCAATCGCTGAGCCAAGATGTTACTCGTAGTGAGGAAAGGTGCACTCATTGTGGTGCCTGTATAACTATTTGCCCCACCGGTGCCTTTGAGCTTGACTTTGCCACCAGGCGGGTTGATTTTTATGGTGACAAATGCCTAGCTTGCGGACTGTGTATCAAGGCCTGTCCGCCCAGAGCGATGGAACTGCACTTTTAGCTGATGTATGAGCCCAGGACCTACCGGCATTGGATTAAAGGCGGAGACCTAATCCCGTTTAATGTAGTGGTCAAGGAGACTGATTTATACATCCGTGCCTCAACTAACCTGAAAAGGAAGGCGCTTAAGCTAGTAGTAAAGTATCGTGATATGCTGGAAAGCTATATCAGGCGGTATCCTTCCTTTCTAACCTCTCGGCAACCCCTCCCCATTGATGACAATGCCCCGCATATTGTAAAGGCGATGTCAGAAGCAGCCAGCCGAGCTGGCGTTGGTCCTATGGCCTCAGTAGCCGGGGCTATAGCTGAATTTGTTGGCACTGAACTACTGGACTTCTCGCCAGAGATAATTGTCGAAAATGGGGGTGATATTTACCTGAAGAGCCTGGGCAAAAGGCTGGTGGGGATTTATGCTGGCCAATCACCGTTAACCGGCAAAATTGGACTGGAAATCACCGAGGCAGATACACCGTTAGGGATTTGTACCTCCTCGGGAACAGTGGGGCATTCTCTGAGTTACGGGAAGGCTGATGCCGTTATCGTGCTTTCTAAATCAGCCACTCTGGCTGATGCCGCTGCCACCGCTATAGGAAACTTGATTAAACAACCGGCTGACATCCCCAGTGGGATTGAGTTAGCTAAAGGTATTGAGGGGGTATTAGGCATGATAATCATTAAAGGTGATAATACCGGGCTTTGGGGCAAGGTAAAAATTTGCCCCATGTCTCTGGGAAAGAGAGGGCAGAAATGACCAAGCGGCGTGTAAGGTTTACCTTTCCTGTAGAACTGCACTCCGAACCCGTCATCTACACTATTGGCCAGCAATTCAACCTGGTAACCACTATTCACCAGGCTGATTTGGCGGAGGACAGGGGCTGGGTAGCATTGGAACTTGATGGTGAAGACAAAGATATTGAAGACGGGATTGCCTGGGCTATGTCTAAGGGAGTGCGGGTTGATACCATTAGCGATAGATAGCCGAGTGAATTTTTGCCTTTTAGCTCTATCTCCGGCTCATCTGGTTCAGCAGCCAGGAGGTCCACTCCTGGACTCCCTGACCGGTAGCACATGAGATTGGGAAAATCTTCACCCTTTTATTTATCCCCTTGATTGCCCGAGAGAAGGCATCGGTATCAAACTTCAGGTAGGGCAGAAGGTCAATCTTATTTATTACCACCACATCGGCGATATCAAACATCAGGGGATACTTAAACGGTTTATCGTCCCCTTCAGGAAGGCTTGAAATTAGAACCTTTTTATGCTCGCCAAGAGTAAACGAAGCCGGGCAAATCAGATTGCCTACATTCTCAATAAAGAGTAGTTCCAAATCTGGTAAGGGCACATTACTGAGGGCATTGGAGACCATATTAGCGTCGAGATGACATTCCCCGCCGGTATTTATCTGAACGACGGGCACACCCTCTTTACCCACCGTTTCGGCATCTAAGCTTGAGCTCACATCTCCTTCAATAACACCGATTTTGATTTTCCCTCTCAGCTGCTTTATTGTTGCCAGAATAAGGCTGGTCTTGCCGGCACCCGGCGAGGACATCAGGTTCACCGCCAATATGCCTTCACTATCAAGCCACTGCCGGTTTCTGGCTGCTATCTGCTTATTAGCGTCAAGAATGTCTTTGAGAATCTTTATCTCCATTATTCCACCTCAATACTTTCTACAAAAAGCTCTTTACCAGATATAATCTCCAGGCTGTTACCCTGACAGTAGGGGCAAG
>DAOUFA010000038.1:0-8961 GCA_034430355.1 Dehalococcoidales bacterium | reverse complement strand
AACCTTCATATCAATAACATGAAATAATTTTGATGCTACCACCCCGGAGAGAATAGCGAAGACTATCACAATAGGGTCAGGAGGGCTAGGCAAGTCAGCCCTTTTTCTTGTTATTTGTCGCGTCATCCACAGGATGACTGCGGCAACACCCAAGGCAACAATAATGCCATACCACCTAACCTCCATTGGGCCTATGTGAAAGGCTACCGGGTCTATGCTTATGGTAATCATTATTCCTCCAACAAATTGAGGTTGCTTAGCAACCCCATCCCCTTTAAGCACCCAGAAAAATCTTCGATTTTCCTAGGAACCCGCTTTATCCCCTTTCCCTTAGAAAGGGGAAGGGGAACTGATTTTTTAAGAGGGGCTTCGTCCCTCTTAAACTCCCCTTATTGTTCCGGTGAATATCACAACAGCAGTCCTTCAAGTAAGAGCTGGGCTGCCTTCTTATCCAGAGGTTTATTATTATTGCCACACTTAGGTGACTGGATACAGCTGGGGCAGCCCTCCTGGCAGGGGCACTCTGTAATCGCCTTCAGTGTAGCTTGCCACAGTTCATACACTAAGTCAAACCCCTTCTCGGCAATGCCAATGCCACCGGGATAAGCGTCATAAATGAATATCTGGGCTCTCCCAGTATCAGGATGGAAGGGAGTGGATACGCCACCAATATCATTGCGGTCACATAGGGCAAATAAGGGAAGGATAGCAATAGCCGCATGCTCGGTAGCATGTAACCCCCCGGCCAAGTCCAATTGAGCCTCGACCAGTCGGGCAATAGCCTCAGGTGGCAGGTCAAACCACAACGCCACCGTGGGGAAACGCTGAGGCGGTAAGTCAAGGGGTTCCTCTCCGATTACCTCCTCGGTGAACTGTGCCTTCTTTTTGAAGCCAACCACAGTAGTGGTAACCTCTACTTCACCTAAGTATACCTTTGCCTGCCCACAGCTTTTTTCGTCGGTTACCCTGACAATACGCAAATCAGTAATTTCCTTAGCCTGGGTATAATAATCAGCGGTAGTCGGCTCGGCATAAGCGGTGCGGTTAGCCAGGTCAAGCTCGGTGACCAAATAGGCTTCCCCCTGATGGAGATAGATAGCACCGGGGTGTATCTGAGAAAAAGCCACGCTAGCCTCTACCGTCTCCAGTAAGGAGTCGGTTGAGGTATTAATAATAGTAAAGTTTCCCCCGGAAGTGGAACGAATATTGATGCTCTGGGCTGGATAGGCGATAGCCGGTGAAAGATACCACTTACCCTCGCGTTCTCTGAGTATGCCCTGTCGCTCAAGCTCTGCCCTTTCCTGGCTTGAGGCAGAACCGAAAAAGTCCTCATCACCGCTGTTTAGTGGCCACTCCCAGGCAGCACACAGAAGATGGGCTTTTAAAATATAGGGATTACCGGGGTTAACTAAGGCATTCTCAAAGCTTTCGTGAAAAAAGAAATCAGGGTGACGCATAAAATACTGGTCTAGAGGATTATCCAAAGCGATAAGAAAACTTAAAGACTGACCTCTACCCCGGCCACTCCTACCGGCTTGCTGCCAAGTACTGGCAATACTCCCCGGATAGCCGGTAAGTACCGTGGCCTCCAGGTCACCAATATCTATACCTAACTCTAAAGCAGTAGTAGCCACCACCCCCAGAAGTTGACCGGAAAAGAGCTCCTGCTCTATCTGACGGCGTTCTTGCGGTAGATAACCAGCACGGTAGGGCTTAATCTGTTTTGCCACAGTCGGGCTAGTTTCAGCCAGCCTCTGCCGTGAGTAGTTATAAATAAGTTCGGTCAGCCGACGGGTACGGGCAAAGGTTAGACTGCGGATACTCCGACTCACCAGTTCGGTAAATAAGCTTGTCGCTTCACTATTAGCGCTACGCCGAACACCTCCTGCCTCGTCTATGATGGGAGGGTTCCAGAAGACGAAGTCCTTGCTACCGTGAGGAGAGCCATCATTGTCAACTATCTCAAAGGGTAAACCTACCAATCTTTCCGTATGTTCACCAGGGTTAGCTATAGTAGCTGAACAGCAAATGAATTGGGGGGTTGAGCCGTAAAGTTGACACAGACGGCGCAAGCGACGCAGCACACAGGCGACGTGAGAGCCAAAAACGCCACGATAGATATGGGCTTCATCTACCACCACATACCTCAAGTGACGCAGTAACCTTGACCAGGATTGATGATTGGGTAGTATGCCAACGTGGAGCATATCAGGATTGGTAAGTACTACCCTGGCTCGCTTCCTTATCCCAGCTCGCTCAGCCTGAGGGGTATCGCCATCAAAGGTGGCAAATTCCTCTACGTGGAATAAACTGGGGCAGAACAGCTCCCTTAAATTACGCAGCTGGTCCTGCGCCAGTGCTTTGGTAGGGAAAATGTAAACAGCCCGACTACCCGGCTCAGCTAAAATTGATTCCAGGACAGGAATGTTATAGCACAGGGTCTTACCACTGGCACTGGAAGTTGACAGCATCACATTCCTGCCCTGTCGGGCATAGTTTATGGCTTCGGCTTGATGGGTATAAAGAGGTAATAACCCATGCCCACTGAGGCAATCCTGAAGACCATCAACCAGAGGCTTGTCTAATTCAGCACAGTTGGCTTCACGGGCTGGGATATGCTCAATATGAGCCACCTGACCCCTATAACTAGGTTGAACGGTAAGATAATGAAGAAAGGCTGAGGTATCCATCATAGGTCTCATCACAAAACAGACAGAATCTCAATTTCATAATTGAGCATCTCCGCATCAAACCGACTACCAGCAATAAAGTCCACTACCTTTGACAGGACTTCGTTAGTATACCGCTTATTATTGCTAACGCAACAAATCCCCAGTGTAGCTAATTGCCATAAATCCTGATTGTCAACCTCAGCCACGGAAACGTTAAACTGGTTTCCAACCCGGGTGGTAATGGATTTCAACACCCGCCGCTTACCCTTAAGAGATAGATTTTCCGGTAAACGGAGACTAATCTTACATACGCCGACATTCATAACCAATATAGCTACCCAAACGTTGTCCCCACGTGGTCAGCCGTATGACCAATTATACCGTAAAAATAGAAGAGAGGAAAATGAGGTAAAAGTAGAGGTTAAGGTGGTCTCTACTCAAGCTGGCTCCTGTCTAACTTTCCCCGAATTCGACAAGGATACCCCCGGGCTTGGTGTCAAAATAGCACCAGCGCTTCCCCTCATAGACACCACCTGCCACCATCTTGCCCCCCTGTTCCTGTAATTTTGACACCATCTCATCGTAATTTGAGAGCTTAAAGGCTATATGATGCACCCCTTCTCCACTGGTTTTGAGAAACTCGGGCCAGGGTCCTCCCCCCTCTATCTGCTCAATAAGCTCCAACGTTGTTGACCCCAACTTAGCCCAGGCAAGCTTTTGCCTAAATGGCTCACCTACTATTAGCCTATCCTTGCCCAGTGAAACCTCCACGGTCTGCCAAGGTCCAAGACCCCATATTGAAGAGAGGAATTCCATAGTCTTATCTATGTCCTCCACCACAACACCTATGTGGTCAATAACGGAAGGTAGAGCTACAGCACCAGTATCCGATGGCATGTTAACACCTCCTTCATATTTTTACCCCCAGCCAACTAAGGTATAAATCAGCTTCTATTATATTGGCCACAGTTGTCAAGTCGGGGTCAAAAAATAGTTTAAGAGATTTCACCGATTGAATTTACAGCCACCCCCAGTTATGCTATAATTTTCTGACTTTTACAAATCAATTTCTCACAATCAGGCAACACAGGAGTTATAATTTGGATAAAGAAAAAAGGACAGAAATAATAAATAAATTTAAACTCCGTAAAGGAGACACAGGTTCGACCGAGGTTCAGGTAGCTCTGCTCACTGACAGGATAAACCAATTAACCGGGCACATGGCTGCTAATCGGCATGATTACCATTCACAACGGGGCTTACTTAAGCTGGTAGGACAGAGAAGAAGGCTGCTAGCCTACCTGAGCAAACAAGATATAGACCGATATCACAAGCTAATTTCAAAGCTCGGCCTACGCAAGTGAAGCCTTCAAAGGAGGGATTATTGATAACATCTAATTCTTTTGAGTGTGAAGTTGGGGGTAGAACCCTGACCATAGAGACCGGGAAACTCGCCGAGCAAGCCGGTGGAGCAGTAACTGTCCGCTATGGAGATACTGTGGTTCTAGTTACCACCTGCATCAGTGACCAACCGCGGGAAGGGATAGATTTTCTGCCACTAACCGTTGACTACGAAGAAAGACTATATGCCGCCGGTAAAATTCCGGGTGGCTTTATCCGAAGGGAAGGGCGCCCCAGTGAAGAGGCAACCCTAGCCTGCCGACTTACCGACCGACCACTGCGTCCGCTTTTGCCTAAGGGATGGCGTAATGAAATTCAGCTTATAGTTACTGTCCTTTCCGCTGACCAGGAAAATGACCCTGACATCCTGGCAGTTATTGGCAGTTCGGCTGTCCTATCAATATCAGAAGTGCCATTTGATGGTCCAGTGAGTGCTGTCCATATCGGCTATATTAATGACGAGCTCATATTAAATCCAACCTTAGCCCAGCTTGAAGATAGCCAGCTTGACCTCGTTGTGGCTAGTACCAAAGAAGCGGTAGTAATGATAGAGGCCGGAGCCCGAGAGGTTTCAGAAGATATTGTTACTCAGGCAATTAGACTTGGTCATGAGGCAAACCAAGATATTATCAAGCTTCAACAGCAGCTTCAGCAGACTTGCGGTAAACCTAAGGTAGAAGCCCCTATTACTGAGGTTAACCCCGAGGTAGCTTCAGCCACTTCGTCAATTATTAACGGAAGGCTTGCCCAAGCTCTAAGTCAATCGGAAAAATTACAACGAGAACAGGCACTTGGTAATCTAAAGAAGGAACTTGTGGAGCGCCTGGGAGAATCATTCCCTGAACAAGATATACTTTCCGCCTTTGAGGCAATGGTCAGGGCTGAAATAAGAACTAACATCCTAGACAAAGCCCAGCGTTTCAGCGGTCGTAGTTTAACCGAGGTCCGTCCCCTGGGCTGCGAATTAGGACTTCTGCCTCGCACCCACGGGTCAGCCCTATTTACCAGAGGCCAAACACAAGTACTGACAATTGCTACTTTAGGTTCTACCAGGAAGGAGCAGCGACTTGACGGCTTAGGTATAGAGGAAACTAAACGGTTCATCCATCACTATAATTTCCCCCCCTTCTCCAGCGGTGAAGTGAAACGTATTGGTTCACCTGGCCGGCGTGAAATTGGACATGGTGCTCTGGCTGAACGAGCCCTTATACCAGTGCTACCTAAAGATGAGGATTTTCCTTATACCATTCGCTTGGTCTCGGAGGTTTTGAGTTCCAGTGGAAGCACATCTATGGCCAGTGTTTGTGCCTCAAGCCTATCTCTAATGGATGCCGGAATACCGATAAAAAGAGCAGTAGCTGGACTAGCTATGGGCTTGGTCACTGGTGAGAAGGGTAACTATGTTATTTTAACTGATATTGAGGGCATAGAGGATGCTTATGGTGATATGGATTTCAAGATAGCTGGCACCACCGAAGGTATCACTGCCCTCCAGCTAGATATTAAGCTCAAGGGCATAAACCTAGAAATTCTGGGAGAAGCACTAGCTCAAGCCCGAGAGGCTCGTTTGTTTATCCTGGGCGTGATGGAGCAAACCATCGCCTCCAGTCGACCTGAAATCAGTCCCCATGCCCCCCGAGTGTATAAGATAATGGTTAACCCTGATAAAATTGGTAGTATAATCGGCACCGGAGGTAAAACAATCAGGTCAATTACTGATGAAACTAAAGCAACTATTGATATCGAAAATGATGGTACCGTGCTCATCAGTTCACCTGATGAAGAAGCAGCCCGTAGAGCTATTGAAATCATCGAAAGTCTAACTAAAGAGGTAGAAGTTGGCAGTATCTATACCGGAAAAGTAACCCGCCTGCTCAACTTCGGCGCTATGGTTGAGATTCTCCCCGGTAAAGAAGGCTTGGTTCACATTAGTGAACTGGCTGAGTATCGGGTATCCAAGGTCGAGGATATAGTTAAAGTAGGCGATGAGATTACGGTTAAAGTAATTGGTATCGACGAACTGGGTAGGACAAACCTGTCACGACGGGCAGTGTTTGAAAAGCTTTCTCAAATGCCCCAGGCTGGAGTAAAAGATACGCTGGCTACCAACCACCCATCTAAAAAACGGCGTGAGGTTCACTATAACCGGGGTGGAAGCTTCCCCAAGCATCCTTCGGATAAAAGGGGATAAGTATGAAGCCAATAAGAGTAGCAGTAAACGGGGCATCAGGTAGAATGGGGCGAGAGGTGATTAATGCCCTCTGCCGTGAGCCCGAAACACAGGTAGTAGGCGCTGTAGAACTACAGGTTACTGAGGACCAGCTACCTCTGCCTGATAGCTCCGGTATAGTGCCCTTTTCTTCTAACCTGGACGATATTCTCACCAGTTGCCAGCCTGACGTGCTAGTAGACTTTACTACTGCCCAGGCTACCATGCCGGCAGTGCGCATCGCCACTAAACGGGGGGTCAATTTAGTAATAGGAACCACCGGGTTAACCGCCGATGAAATTAATGAAATTGAGCGACTATCAATAGCCTGCCAGGTCGGGGTAGTGGTAGCTCCCAACTTTGCTCTGGGAGCAGTGGTAATGATACACCTAGCTAAGATAGCCGCCAAGTACTTTGACTATGCCGAAATTATAGAACTACACCACAACCGGAAAGCTGACTCACCTTCAGGGACTTCCCTATCTACAGCCAAAGCAATGGCAGAAGCCAAAGGTAAACCGTTCTACCTCCCGGAACAAAGGAAGCCCTCAAATAGCCGGGGACAGCAGGTTGAAGGTGTTACCCTTCATAGCGTGCGTTTACCCGGGCTTATGGCACACCAGGAGATAATCCTAGGTGGACCAGGGCAAACGCTAAGCATACGACATGATACCATTAACCGAGAATGTTATATGCCAGGTGTTATACTGGCTATTAAGAAGGTAGTTAAACACAAAGGGCTAATCTACGGTCTAGATAAGCTACTCGGTTTATAGGAGAGGATGATGAAGGGATATGATGAAGGGATATAATGTAGCCATTGTTGGTGCCACCGGGCTCGTAGGGCAGGAGTTCATTAAGGTGCTGGAGCAACGTAACTTCCCTACGACCTCAATTCAGCTTTTAGCCTCAGAGCGTTCAGTAGGCAAGAGATTGTTTGTCGCCCACCAAGAGATTGAAGTCAAAGAGACTGTCCCCGAGTCCTTCAAAGGAATAGATATTGCTTTATTCTCAGCTGGCGCCGAGATTAGTCGCTACTTCTCGCCTATAGCTGCTCAATCAGGAGCTGTAGTTGTTGATAATAGCTCCGCTTTTAGAACGGTGGATACCGTCCCCCTGGTAGTGCCTGAGGTCAATCCCGAAGACATTAAACGGCATAAGGGAATTATAGCTAACCCTAATTGCTCCACTATTCAGATGGTGGTAGCCCTATACCCACTACATAAGGTTAATCCCATCAAGCGAATTGTCGCCGCTACCTACCAGGCAGTATCAGGCACCGGTTCGGCAGCCGTAGATGAACTAACCGCCCAGGCTAAGCAAGTACTGGACGGACAGACTACTATCCCCCATGTTTACCCTCACCAAATAGCCTTTAATGTGTTACCCGAGATAGACGTTTTTCTGGACAACGGCTATACTAAAGAAGAGTGGAAGCTGGTGGAAGAAACCAGGAAAATAATGCATGCTGAGGATATAGCTATCTCAGCAACTTGTGTGCGAGTTCCGGTATTTACCGGCCATAGTATAGCGGTCAATATAGAATTCTCCCAGCCTATGTCTCCTGAAGAGGCGCGGCGTATTCTTGCCCAAGCCCCAGGGGTTAAAATAATGGATGACCCTGTTATCAGCCTTTACCCTCAGCCGTGGTCAGCCGCCGGTACCGATGAGGTCTTCATCGGACGCATTCGGCGAGATGCATCTCGCCCTGATGGTCTAGTAATGTGGATTGTCGCCGACAATCTGCGCAAGGGAGCGGCTCTAAATACCGTCCAGATTGCTGAAGAGATGATTAAAAGGGAATGGATACACCCGTCCCGGGCTAAGAAATGAAAAAACTAGGGCGATTGATAACGGCAATGGTAACCCCCTTTGATGAAGAAGGGAAGGTTAATTATGAGCAAGCTAAGAAGCTAGCTTTAGCCTTGCTCAACTCGGGAAGCGATGGGATATTAGTTGTGGGCACAACCGGGGAATCACCTACCCTTGTCCGAGAGGAGGAGCTACGCCTCTTCAGTGAGGTGAAATCAGCCATAGGTGAACGAGGGACAGTAATAGCTGGCACTGGTAGCAATAGCACCGCTGAAGCCTTGACGACGACCAAAGGGGCAGAGCAAATTGGGGTTGATGCCTGCTTACTGGTAGTCCCTTACTATAATAAACCTACCCAAGAAGGCTTATATCAACACTTCAAGGCTATTGCCGAGAGCACCAGCCTACCCTGTATTCTGTATAATGTGCCGTCACGCACCGTTACCAGCCTATCCGCCGACACGACAATCAAACTAAGCCGCATAGACAACATTATCGGCATAAAGGAAGCCAGCGGTAACCTGAGTCAAGTTGCCAAGATTATTAGCCATGCAAGGGAAGATTTCCTGGTCTGGAGTGGCAATGATAGTGATACCCTGCCCATATTAACCCTGAGCGGCTACGGGGTGGTTAGTGTTGCCTCACACCTGGTTGGTAACCAAATCAAGGAAATGATTGATAGCTTTATTAACGGTAAAACCGGTGAGGCCGCCAGCATACATCATCGTCTTCTACCCCTAATTAATGCTTTGTTTATTGTCTCCAACCCTATTCCGGTCAAATATGCCCTCAACCATATTGGCTTCAATGTAGGCAAGCCACGCCTGCCCCTTACCGAGCCCGATGAAAAATCAGCCGCCGTCATCA
>DAOUFA010000037.1:0-5031 GCA_034430355.1 Dehalococcoidales bacterium | reverse complement strand
CCTTACCACCCCTGAGGATAATGGCGTTACCCGACTTCAGGCAGAGGGCAGAGATGTCTATAGTAACATTGGGTCGGCTCTCATAGATGGCTCCAATTACGCCCAGAGGCACCCGCTTCCTGCCTATCTGTAAGCCATTAGGCAAGGTGCGCATATCAAATACTTCACCCACCGGGTCGGGAAGAGCCGCCACTGCCAGCACATCCTGGGCAATGGACTCAAGACGGCTGGAGGAGAGCATTAATCGGTCAAGCATAGCCGCACTCATACCTGACGCCTCAGCCTCCTGGTAGTCAATCTGATTGGCGGCCAGTATCCCATCCTTCCTGGCTAGCAGGTCATTAGAAATATTATGTAAGGCATTATTCTTGACCTCAGCCGAAAGGTAAGCCATCTTGCGAGATGCCGCTTTAGCCGCCCTCGCCTTCTCTTCCAGTTCCTCAATAGCCGATTTCATATTTTTAACTCCTTTTATATAGTAACCCTATCCCCTTTATCCCCTTCCCCTTGATAAGGGGAAGGGGAAGTATTTTTTAAGAGGGGCGAAGCCCCTCTTAAAAAATACTTCTTGCTTTCTAACCTATAATACCACCAGGTTGTTGCGGTGGACGACCTCGGCACCGTAGTCGTAGCCGAGGAGAGTGACGATTTTTCTGGAGTGTGCCCCCTTAATAATCTCAATATCGGCTGAGCTATAGTTAGTTATGCCACAGCCGAGCCGAGACCCCTCAGGGTTACAGATATTGACGATATCACCACGCTGAAAATTACCCTCAACCTGTTTGATGCCGGCTGCCAGCAGGCTACCCTTCTGTTTCTCTAACGCCAGGGCTGCCCCCGAATCCACCACCAGCTTCCCCCTAGTGGAAAGACCGCTGAGCATCCAGCGCTTACGACTCTCAAGCTTGCTGGTGGTGGGCAGGAAACGAGTGCCTATAGCTTCACCGGCAGCCAGCCTTAAAATAATATCCGGCTCCCGGCCATCAGCTATGACTACTATTACCCCTGAGGCAGTAGCCAGCCTGGCGGCCTCTATCTTGGTAATCATACCACCAATGCCAAGGTTGCTGAAGATACCAGCGGCCAGGCGTTCAATCTCCGAATCTATCCTGTCCACCTGTGGAATAAGACGAGCCTCAGGACTGCGGTGCGGGTCGGCAGTATATAGTCCGCCAATATCAGTAAGAATTAACAACAGGTCAGCATCAACTACATTAGCTACCATAGCTGATAGATTGTCGTTATCACCAAATTTAGCCTCCTGGATTTCATCCACCGCCACCACGTCATTTTCATTGACAATGCATAATACCCTTAGCTCAAGCAGAGCCAGGAGGGTATTGCGGGCATTCAGGTAACCAGCCCGGTCAGAAAGGTCAGCCTTGGTCAGTAAAGCCTGAGCCACCGTAATATTATGCTGGCTAAACAGTTGTTCATAGGCATACATCAGGCGACCTTGTCCCACTGAAGCCAGCACCTGCTTAAAGGGGATACCCCTGACCTCCTTGGTCAACCCCAGCTTATACCTCCCCGAGGCGATGGCTCCCGAAGAAACGACGATAAGCTCCAGACCCTGCTGATGAAGCTGCGCCACCTGAGTGACCAGGCTTGACATTATCGCCTGATTCAAACGGTCACCACCACCAGTGAGTAGTTTGGTGCCAAACTTAGCCACTATTCGGTGATAAGGCAAAATACTTGCTTTAGCCATTGACATAAAACCCGGTTAAATCTGCTTCATTATAGCAAGCTGGGGCTAATTGGACAAGCCAATATGACTTCCCTGGTATCCCATCTTGTGCTAAAATTTATCGGAGGGCTATCCCATCCGGGCTAGCCCTAGAGGTGTTTGGAGAACAAAATGGAGTTAGACCTGACTCAACTATTACATCTGATTGAGGAGATGCCGGCTTATCGCCAGCTTGTCGCCAGGCTACGGCAACCAAATGGCAGCACCACAGCGGCAGTGCTTGATGCCGCCAAACCTTATCTCATCGCCGCCCTGTACCATAGTCTGAGCAGACCTGTATTGGTGGTTACCGCCCAACCAGAAAATAGTAAAAAGCTCTATGAACAACTATTAACCTGGTGCCGTTCCAGTCAGATAAGGCTTTTCCCTGAGCCTGATACCCTGCCCTATCAACGGGTTGCCTCCGATGCCTCTACCGAGCTGGAGAGGCTTCAAGTCCTGTCGGCTCTGGCCAACATAGAGCCGACTACCGACGCTCCCTTAGTCGTTGCCTCCGCCCCAGCCTTGATGCAGAAAACAACCCCGCATAGCGATTTTACTGCCGCCGCCCACACCATAACGGTGGGAATGGATATTGAGCCATTTAAGCTGATAAGTCAATGTGTGGCTATAGGCTATGGAGTGGAAAACTTAGTGGAGGTACCGGGCACGATAAGCCGTCGGGGGGGCATCATTGACATCTATCCGCCCTCCAGTGAGCTGCCAGCCAGAGTTGAGTTCTACGGTAACACTGTAGATAGCATCCGCCTCTTTGACCCGACCAATCAGCGCTCACAGACCAGAGTGTCATCAATAGCTATCTCTCCAGCCACCGAGCGGCTAACCCCCTTATCAGACAGCATTATGAGCTATCTGTCCCCGGATACCCGGCTAATACTTGATGAGCCTCTGAAGCTCAAATCAGCCATAGACGACCTGGATGCCAAAGCTAACGAGTTACGCACCGAGAAGTTAAAGCGAGGCGAGCTACCAGCTAATTTCCCCCGACCGTATTTTACCTGGGAAGAGCTGGAGTCAGAAATGAAAGGGAGGCAATGCCTGACACTCACCGCCTGGGGTATTACCGACGAGGAACAAAAATATGAGTTAAACTTCACCCCCACCCCCGGCTATGCCGGACAACTACCTATGTTTATCAAAAAAGCCAAGCAACTGCTGAAGCAAAAACGCCGGCTTATTCTCGTCAGCCATCAGGCAGCCAGGCTATCAGAGCTACTTGACGAAGCCGATATTATTGCCCCACCCCTGACCGAAATCAGGCAGATACCCCCACCGGGCTCACTGACCCTAATCCAGGGTTTACTGGCTGAGGGCTGGGTTATGAATAATACCTGCCTGTTTACCGATAGCGAAATCTTCGGCTTTATCAAACAACGGCGGCTACTCAAGAAACGACCGGTGCCGCGCCACAAACTGCTTATTGAGCTGATTCCGGGCGACTACGTGGTCCATATTGAGCACGGCATTGCCCGGTTTGCCGGCGTTACCACCCTGCGCACCGACAGCACGGAAAAGGAATATTTAGTCCTGCAATATGCCGCCGGTGATAAGCTTTATGTCCCCACCGACCAGATAGACCGGGTCAATCGCTACATCGGAGCCAGCGAACAGCCACCGGTGTTGAGCCGGTTGGGCACTCAGGAATGGACACGAACCAAGCAACGAGCCAGGGAGGCAGTAGAGGAAATTGCCCAAGAGCTATTAGCCCTTTATGCCGCCCGAGAGGTGGTGCCCGGACTTGCCTTTGCCCCCGATACCGTATGGCAACAGGAGCTGGAGGCTTCTTTTCCCTATGTTGAGACCCCTGACCAGATTAAGGCTCAGCAACAGGTAAAAGGGGATATGGAAAAAGCCAAGCCGATGGATAGACTGGTCTGCGGAGATGTCGGCTACGGTAAGACCGAGGTAGCTATTAGAGCTGCCTTCAAGGCAGTGCTGGACGGTAAGCAGGTGGCGGTGCTGGTGCCGACTACGGTTTTAGCCGAGCAGCACTTTGCCACCTTCAGCCAGAGGCTGGAGGCTTTCCCGGTAAGGATTGAGGTGTTAAGCCGGTTCAGGACGCCCAAGGAGCAGCAGACTATCCTTGACGGACTGGCTAACGGAAGTATAAACATCTGCATTGGCACCCACCGGCTACTGCAAAAGGACGTCGGCTTCAAAGACCTGGGGCTACTAATCATTGATGAAGAGCAACGCTTTGGCGTCGCCCATAAGGAACACCTCAAGCAGATGAGGCAGGAGGTAGATGTCCTTACCCTCAGCGCCACCCCCATTCCCCGCACCCTCCATATGTCCCTGGTCGGGGTCAGAGATATGAGCACCATGGAGACTCCCCCCGAAGACCGCCTGCCCATCAAGACCTATGTTGCCCCCTACGATAATCGGCTTATCCGGGAAGCCATACTCCGAGAACTGGAACGGAACGGGCAGGTCTTTTTTGTCCACAATCGGGTCCAATCTATTGCCTTCGTCGCCGGCGAGCTCCAGTCGCTGGTGCCTGAGGCTAGAATAGCCATCGCCCACGGTCAGATGCCCGAGGCAGAGCTGGAGAGGGTGATGGCTGACTTCACCCAGAGCAAAAGCGACATCCTGGTCTGCACCACGATTATTGAATCGGGACTGGACATGCCCAATGTTAATACCCTGATTGTTAACCAGGCTGATAGATTCGGGCTGACCCAGCTTTACCAGCTCCGGGGCAGGATAGGTCGGGGCGCCAACCTGGCCTATGCCTATTTCCTCTATGAGGCGGGGAAGCAATTGACGCCGACGGCCGAGAAACGGCTAAAGACTATATTTCAAGCCACTGAGCTTGGTGCCGGCTTTGGCATTGCCCTCAAAGACCTTGAGATTAGAGGGGCAGGCACCCTGCTCGGGGTCAAACAGAGCGGGCACATAACTGCCGTTGGCTTTAATCTGTATTGCCAGCTGCTGGCTGATGCGGTAGAGGAGCAGAAAGCCAGACGGGCTGGCGTCATTAAGACCACACCACCCCACCTGCCACCACCGACTATAGACCTGCCTCTGCCCGCCTATATCCCTGAAGACTATGTAGCCGACCTGAATACCAGGCTGTCCCTCTACCAGCGGCTGGTAAAGGTAGACCAGGCTGAGGTGATAGGCGATTTAGCCCAGGAATTCGGCGACCGCTTTGGCACACTGCCGCCTGAGGCTAGAAACCTGCTGTATGCCCTCAGAATCAAAATTCTGGCGGCTAAAGCTGGGATTGAGTCCATAGATACTATAGATAGGCAAATTGTAATCAGACGCTTCCAGGGCAT
>DAOUFA010000036.1:0-6976 GCA_034430355.1 Dehalococcoidales bacterium | reverse complement strand
GCCCAGACCAGGCGGACCATAGAGTAGGATGTGGTCCAATGCCTCGCCCCTGCCTTGGGCCGCGGTCATAGCTATATTCAAATTGTCCTTGATCCTGACCTGCCCCACGAAGTCATTAAGGCGCCGGGGTCTAAGGCTGGTATCAAGCGATATGTCATCAGCGCTGATTTTGCCGGATACAATGCGATTTATTTTGGCCTCACCTCCTACCCGTGATAAACGACCTTATTATATCACATCTTGGCTCAAATTAGCTCTTTGCCCCGGGGTAAAAACAATCTCGACAATAGAATAGAGCCGCCCTATTTTAATCAGGGCGGCTCGTCATTATTAAAGTAATCAAACTGTGATGCCGAAGACCTAAATTGTTACCTCCTCCTCTGCTTCACCCTCTTCTTCACCAGCGGGCAACTCTGGCACCTCCTCAGAAGCCGGGTAGCGAGCTGGAATCAACTTACCAATAATTACATTTTCCTTAAGCCCAATCAGTCTATCTATCTTGCCACAGATAGCGGCTTCAGTAAGCACTCTGGTGGTCTCTTGGAAGGAAGCCGCTGATAGCCAGCTATCAGTGTTCAGCGAGGCCCGGGTTATACCCAGTAATACAATATGGGCGGTAGCTGGCTCACCCCCTTCAGCCAGTACCTTGGCATTAATGTCCTCATAACGGAACCTGTCTATCAGCTCCCCGGGCACTAGCTCGGTATCGCCTGAGGAATCAATACAGACCTTGGTCAGCATCCGATGGGCGATGATTTCAATATGCTTATCGTTTATGTTCACCCCCTGAGAACGGTATACCTTTTGCACCTCGTTTACCAGGTATCGCTGGACTGCCTCCTTACCCAAGATATGCAGTATATCCTGTGGGTTGATAGAGCCATCGGTAAGTTGTTGCCCTGCCTTTATTATATCTCCAGTTTGAATGCGAATATGGGTGGCGGCGGGAACAGTATATTCCCGCACCTCTTCCTCCTCATACTTAATAGACAATTGCCCATCTTCAATAACTACCTCACCGGTGACACGGGCTAGGATAGGTTGAGCTTTAGTAGTTAGGGCTATTGACTCTGGTGTCGCTTCAGTCTCAGGTGGAGAGGCTAACACGGCGCCTATATCTACCCATTGACCGTTGTCCACGATAACTTGCCAGCCAGGGGGCAGTGAGTATTCATCACGGAATACCTCAGAACTGGTAACTTTAATCTTTTTCCCTTCCTCATTGTCAATCACCTCAGCCACCCCGTCTATTTCTGAGATAGTGGCTTGAGCCTTAGGCGGTCTGGCCTCAAAGAGTTCTTCCACTCTGGGCAAACCGCTGGTAATATCAAGTCCGACCACACCCCCGGTGTGGAAGGTGCGTAGCGTTAGCTGGGTACCCGGCTCGCCAATACTCTGGGCGGCAATTATGCCGACGGCGGTGTTGGGGTCGACCAGATGCCCACGAGCCAGGTCTCGACCGTAGCATCGCTGGCAGGCACCCTGCCTGGATTGGCAGCTAAGGGGAGACCTGACATGAACCTTGGTTAACCCGGCAGCAATAATTTTATTTACCTTCTCCTCATCAATTTCCTCATTACGGTCAACAATGGTTTCACCAGTATTAGGGTCAACCACTTCACTGGCGGCCAATCGACCGGTTATTCGCTCAGCCAGTGATGGTAGCAATTCCCTTTCGCCTGGTTCAGATATCCATATACCTTCGGTAGTACCACAGTCCTCCTGGTGGATAATAACATCCTGGGCAACATCAATGAGGCGTCGGGTGAGGTAACCACTCTCCGATGTCCTCAGCGCGGTATCGGCTAGTCCTTTGCGGGCGCCATGGGTGGAAATAAAGTATTCCAGAACACTGAGCCCCTCACGAAGGCTTGACTTGATTGGGAAGTCAATTATCTTCCCTGAAGGATTGGTCATCAAGCCCCGCATCCCCGACAGCTGTCTAATCTGAGAAATGTTCCCCTTTGCCCCTGATGTGGCCATCATGTAAATATCACCATAGCGGTCGAGGGTGTCAGAAATGGTGTCGGTAATCCTGTCGGTAGCCTCTGTCCATACGCCAACGACGCCACTATACCTTTCGTCCTCAGTGATTAAGCCACGATGATATTGGTTTTCAATAATGGCAGCCCTTTCCTCTGCCTCTTCTATTAGCTTGGGTTTACTCTGAGGAACCTCAATGTCACCCATAGCAATGGTAGCCCCTGATTTGGTGGCATAATGGAAGCCCAGTTGTTTGAGGTTATCCAGTAACACCGCCATATCTTCATTACTTAGTAGCTGATAGCAATCGGTTACTATCTGCTTTAGGGTTGACTTACCGATTATTTTGTTGTAGAAGCCTAGCTCCGGGGGCAAAACCTCATTGAAGATGATGCGACCGGCACTAGTTTTAAGCCTCGGCCCGCCTTTTTCCTGGTCCCTGACCTCAATCTCAGCTCTGAGGTCAATAGCGCCAACTTCGTAGGCGAGCCTTGCCTTTTCCCAACTGCCAAAGATTCTGCCTTCCCCTCTGGCTTCAGGTCTAATGGTAGTCAAGTAGTAGCAACCGAGAACCATATCTAGGGTTGGGGTTACTATTGGCTCACCGCAGCTTGGCAGCAGCATATTGTGGGTACTGAGCATCATCTCCCTCGCCTCTTTGACGGCAGCTTTAGACAGGGGGATATGAATTGCCATCTGGTCACCATCAAAATCGGCGTTAAACGCAGAGCATACTAGGGGGTGGAGCTGGATAGCACTACCATCAATGAGTACTAGCTCGAAAGCCTGGATGCTAAGTCGGTGGAGGGTAGGGGCTCGGTTGAGTAACGCCGGCCGTTCCTTAACCACTTCCTCTAGTATATCGTATACCTCCGGCTTAGCCCTGGCCACCAGCCGTCGGGCACTCTTATCACTATAGGCCAGCCCTTGCTCCATTAATCGGCGCACAATAAAGGGTTTAAATAATTCCAGAGCCATCCGTCGGGGTAAGCCACATTGGTTAAGCTTGAGCTCGGGGCCGACAATGATAACCGAGCGTCCACTATAGTCAACTCGTTTGCCTAGTAGATTCTGGCGAAAGCGTCCTTGCTTACCCCGGAGCATATCTGAGAGTGACTTCAGTTTGTGATTACCACTGGTGGCGACGGCTCGGCCTCTTTTTTCATTATCAATAAGGGAATCGACTGCTTCCTGAAGCATCCGCTTCTCGTTGCGGATAATAACCTCTGGTGCCCCTATTTCCAGTAGGTGGCGCAGGCGGTTATTACGGTTAATGACTCGTCGATATAGGTCATTAAGGTCACTGGTAGCAAATCTACCTCCATCTAGCTGAACCATAGGTCGGAGGTCAGGGGGTAAAACCGGCAACACAGTTACAATCATCCACTCCGGTTTATTGCCACTGCGGTGAAAGACCTCGGCTACCTGTAGCTGCTTGCTTGCCTTCTTGCGGCGTTGACCTGAAGTGACGCGGATTTCCTGGATTAAGGCATTACGTATTGCATCAAGGTTAATACCCTTAAGAATCTGGAGAATAGCCTCAGCTCCCATTCCCGCCTCAAAAACTTGGCCGAATTTTTGTTTAAGCTCGTGATAGCGATTCTCGGTGAGCAGTCCACACTGGCGAAGGTCTTTCAACTCTTCTATATCGTTTAGCAGTTGCTCCTCAAGCTGTGCCTTTTCCTCAGCCCAGTTTTTCCTGAGCTGGTTTATTTCCTCTACTGTTGCCTGGTTTTGCTCCATCTCGGCGATTTTGGCTTCCAGCAGGCTTTGGCGCTCAGCTATCTCTTGTGAGCTAGTCTCATTGAGTTGTGTAATTGCTTCCTGGCGTGCCTTCTCATCTATAGAGGTGATGATATAATGAGAGAAATATAGAACACGTTCCAGGCTCCGTGGTGACAGGTCAAGTAATAATCCCAGTCGGCTAGGTACTCCCCGGGCAAACCAGATATGACTTACCGGGCATGCCAGTTCAATATGCCCCATCCGTTCCCGTCGAACTTTAGCCCGAGCTACCTCGACGCCACACTTATCGCAAATAACCCCCTTGTAGCGTATCTTTTTATACTTGCCACAAAAGCATTCAAAGTCTTTAGTTGGGCCAAAGATTCTCTCGCAGAAAAGTCCGTCCCTTTCTGGCTTCAGGGTGCGGTAATTAATAGTCTCCGGTTTAGTTACCTCCCCATAGGACCAGCTCCTAATCTGCTCTGGTGAAGCTAGGGAGATACGGACAGCATCAAAATCGTTAACTTCAAGCATTATCTTCTTTCACCTCTTTCAAAAGCGAGTCTTCAGCAACTTTAAGCTCGGTAAGCTCTGTCGCCGGTTCAGGAGCTTCCCTGGTTTCCTCGGCCAGGGTTGCCCTTTCTTCTTCACTAATCACTTCAACGGCAAGCCCTAAACTTCGTAGCTCCATAATCAGCACCTTAAACGATTCAGGTACGCCAGGTTGGAGAATATCTTCATTCTTGACTATAGCCTCATAGGTTTTGGCTCGACCGATCACATCATCTGACTTGATAGTCAGCACTTCTTGAAGGTTGTGGGCAGCGCCATAGGCTTCTAATGCCCATACCTCCATTTCACCAAAGCGTTGACCCCCGAATTGAGCCTTACCCCCCAGGGGTTGTTGGCTAATCAGGGAGTAGGGGCCGGTAGAGCGGGCGTGAACCTTATCCTCAACCAGGTGGTTTAGCTTCATTATATAGATGTTACCCACCGTTACTGGCTGGTCAAATGGCTCACCACTGCGCCCGTCGCGGAGTATAACCTTGCCTAAAGTAGGTGAAGGGAGGTTCCTCTCAGCACTTACCTTGTCCACAGCTTGCTTTAGCTCCTGTTGGTTAAGGTCTCGGCTGGCTATGCCCAGGTCTTCAAGCCATAGACGCAGGCAAACCTTTTTGGCTTCCCCAGAGTAGGCATCACTGAACACCCTGTCTCCATCGTAGCCCTGGCTGGTAACCCACACCTTAACCATCTCCAGTGGCACGGTGCGGTTCTCATTACCGGGGTCAAGGCTAACCGCTCCCGCTTTTTGAGCTAGCCAGGCCCTGGCCAGTGCATCCTCAATAGTAATATCATCAGCACCGTCAAAGACCGGAGTGAGCACCTTGATGCCCAGTGTCTGGGCAGCCCAACCTAGATGAGTTTCCAGAACTTGTCCAATATTCATCCGTGATGGGACACCTATGGGATTGAGGATAATATCTACCGGTGTGCCATCAGGTAGGAAAGGCATATCCTCAGCCCGGGCGATAAGGGAAATGACCCCTTTATTGCCATGCCGCCCGGCTAGCTTGTCCCCTGCCGAAATCTTCCGTTTCTGGGCAACCCAGACCTGCACCCATTGATTAACCCCAGCCGGTAGGTCATCACCTTTATCAGTAGAGAAGACCTTGACATTAATTACCTTACCCCACTCACCGTGAGGCATTCGCAGTGAGGTATCTTTCACCTCTCGAGCTTTCTCACCAAAGATAGCCCGCAACAGCTTCTCCTCAGCCGATAGCTCAGTTTCGCCCTTGGGGGTGATTTTACCGACTAAAATATCGCTTGGGCTCACCTCAGCACCAATTCGAATAATGCCGGTTTCATCAAGCTCACGTAGACTTTCCTCACCGACATTAGGTATGTCTCTGGTGATTTCTTCGGGTCCTAATTTGGTATCCCGGGCTTCTAACTCATGCTTTGAAATGTGGATGGAGGTAAACTTATCCCTCTCAACTAGGCGATTGCTAATGATGATAGCATCCTCATAGTTATACCCCTCCCAGCTCATAAAAGCGCACAGCACATTCTGGCCTAGAGCCAGCTCCCCCTGTTCTGTAGCCGAACTATCAACTATAATCTGTCCCGGCTCTACTCGGTCACCTTTACCTACTACCGGGCGCTGGTTAATGCAAGTCCCCTGGTTAGTGCGAACAAATTTCGCCAACGGATATATGTCCTTATCGCCATTGTCTTTAGTAACCACAACCTGTGAGTTGGTAGCTGAGGTTACCACTCCAGCATTTTGGGCCAGGAGCACCTGCCCACTGTACTTGGCGGCTTCTATCTCCATGCCGGTAGCTATCAAAGGTGCCTCAGGGCAAATCAGGGGTACGGCTTGCCGCTGCATATTAGAGCCCATCAGGGCACGATTAGCATCGTTATGTTCCAGGAAGGGTATTAGTGCTGTGGCCACACTGACTATCTGCTTGGGTGATACATCCATAAATTCAATCTCTTCAGGTGCTACCACTAGGTAACGGTCAGCTAACCTTGCCTCGACTCTGTCATGGACAAATTGGTTGTTCTGGTCAAGCCTAGCATTAGCCTGAGCGATGGTATATTCGTCCTCTTGGTCAGCAGCTAGGTAGACGATGTCATCAGAGACGAAGGGCACCACCTTTATGTTTCCAGGTGATAGACTAGATAGCTTGGTGGCAAGGCGAGGGGTAATAGTAGCCCCAGCTTTCACTATGGTGTTACCCTTGTCATCAAGCACTGCCTCTCGGGTCGTCTTACCCACCAGCCCATCGGAGCTATTACTTACCTCGGCAATAACCCTGCGGTACGGTGTCTCAATAAAACCGTACTGGTTAATCCGGCTATAGGTGGCTAGAGAGCCGATGAGACCGATATTAGGTCCCTCCGGGGTCTCAATAGGGCAGATTCTACCATAGTGGGAAAAGTGGACATCGCGAACCTCAAAGCCAGCACGTTCCCGAGATAGACCCCCTGGTCCCATGGCTGATAACCGTCGCTTATGAGTTAGCTCAGCCAGGGGGTTGGTTTGGTCCATAAATTGTGATAGCTGTGAGCTGCCGAAGAACTCCCTGATAGCCGCCACTATGGGGCGAATGTTGACTAGAGCGCTGGGAGTGACTGCCTCGGTGCTGATAATACTCATCCGCTCCCTGACTACTCGCTCCAGGCGCAGTAAACCGATGCGAAACTGGTTTTGAATTAGCTCACCAACAGTACATACTCGCCGGTTCCCCAGATGGTCAAT
>DAOUFA010000035.1:0-9345 GCA_034430355.1 Dehalococcoidales bacterium | reverse complement strand
GGAATTGGTCATATAAGGGAGGCTCTTTACCCCACAAAAACTTTGTTTTTGCGGGGACCCCGTTATCTGCCTCCCTTTGATCCTCCATAATACGGACATATATTCCTATCACGGGAAGAGATTTTAGAGAGGGGCTTCGCCCCTCTCTTACCTACACTCCCCCCTTCCCTTATTAAGGGAAGGGGGTCAGGGGGATAGGTTGCTAAACGCTCTCGTAATTGACGCTTAGATTGGCTTATGATAGTATTTTTAAAATACTATAGCTATGATAGCCTACTGGGTTGTTACTAAGCTTTTTTATCCCTTGGCTATTTAAGGCTATGCTTTTCACCAATAAACTTACTCAGAGGAAAGCATTATGCAAGTAGAAAAAGAGTTAGCTGAATTACAACCTAAGAAAGATACACTGCTAACCATCGGTGTTTTTGATGGAGTTCATCTGGGACATAAATACCTGCTGTCACAGCTAACGGAGCAGGCTAGAGAGCAGAATTTGCTTAGCGGAGTGGTAACCTTTAACCAGCACCCCTACGAAGTACTGTCACCTCAGACCAGGCTACCATTCTTAACTGACCTTACCCAGAGAATCAACCTTCTCCAAAATGAGGGCGTTGAAGCCATCTTTACCTTGTCCTTCACCACTGAGTTAGCTCAACTCAGTGCCCGCCAATTCGTCAGTCTACTAAAGAAATACCTCAGAATGCGCGGACTGGTAATTGGACCTGACTTTGCCCTAGGTCAAAACCGAGAAGGTAACACCAATACCCTGGGCACATTGGGACAAGCTATGAATTTCAGTGTAACCGTAATACCCCCGGTAATGATAAATGGTGAACTGGTAAGTAGCACCGCCATCAGAAATGCCCTAGCCAACGGAGATATGAAAAGGGTGCTCACCCTGGTAGGTCGCCCCTTTAGCCTAAACGGGCGTGTAACCAGCGGGGCGGGTCGAGGGGTAGAGTTGGGGTTCCCCACTGCCAATCTGGATATAGGCCCGGGGCAGGCTCTTCCCGCTGAGGGAGTTTATGCTACCTGGGCCCATATTGATGGTCAAGCCTATCAATCAATGACCAATATTGGCCCACAACCTACCTTCGGTGGTAGCCAGCGTGTGGTAGAGGTCTATGTCCTTGACTATCATAGTAACCTGTATGGGCGCGAGCTAAAAATTGATATTATGGAGCGACTCCGTGGTGAGAAACAATTTGACACCGCCGAGGAACTAAAGAAACAAATAACTGAGGACGTAAAACGAGGCAGAGCGATACTAAACTCCCAAGGTAGAGGCTAAGTATGGACACCGCTAGAAAAGTTATGCACAGCCAGGATATTAGTTATTTACTAAAGCGAGGGGTAGCTGAAATTATAATTGAGGCAGAGATGATGAAGCTGCTAGGCTCGGGCAAACAACTACGGCTAAAAGAGGGTTTTGACCCCAGTTTTCCCGACATCCACCTGGGTCATGTGGTAACCCTGAGAAAGCTACGTCAATTCCAGGATTTGGGGCATCAGGTTATTCTTATCGTTGGTGATTGGACGGCTCAAATTGGTGACCCCAGCGGTGCCTCCACCACCCGACCCATGCTGTCTAAAGAACAGGTCCAGGCTAATGCCGAAACCTATATGAAGCAGTTCTTCAAGGTAGTTGATAAGAAGCGAACCGAGGTCAGGTGGCAGAGTGAGTGGTTTGGCAAATTTACCCTCAGCGATATCATTCAGCTTACCAGCAAGTTTACCGTAGCCCAGCTACTGGCTCGGGAGGACTTTAGCACTAGATATAGTGCCGGACGACCCATCACCGTGACCGAACTGCTCTACCCCTTGCTTCAAGCCTACGATTCAGTAGCTATCCAGGCCGATGTTGAATTCGGCGGCACCGACCAGAAGTTCAACCTGCTGGTGGGCAGGGAGCTTCAATCCATGGCCGGACAGCCTCCCCAGCAGGTCTTTTTAGCCCCCCTCCTCATCGGCACCGACGGTAGTCAAAAGATGAGCAAGAGCCTGGGTAACTATATCGGTATCACTGAACCACCTTATGAGATATATGGCAAGGTGATGTCTATCCCTGACAGCCTTATCCTGCACTACTTTGAATTAGTAACCGATGTTCCCGACCAGGAACTGGAGGAGTTCAGGCAGGGGCTTAGCTGTCAGACCGTTAATCCTATGACGTTAAAGAAGCGACTGGCCGGGGAGATTGTGACCCAGCTCTACGACCAAAAGGCAGCCACCGACGCTGAGGAGCACTTCGCTAAAGTGTTTCAAAAAAGAGAGTTGCCTGAGGAAATAAAGGAATATCATATCAGCCTGCAAGCCGCTACTGGTCTTCGGGATATTCTTATAGTAACGAAGCTGGCTAAAAGCCGCAGTGAAGCTAGCAGGTTAATTCAGCAAGGGGCAGTTAGTATTGATGGCGAGAAGGAGAATAATCCTATAGCCCCAGTTAAGAGTGGCAGCATTATTAAAGTGGGCAAGCACCGCTTTGCTAAAGTGATAAATACTGATACACTAACAGAGTAAAGGAGACAGATGGAACACTTACGTATTCCAGGACCCACCCCCTGCCCTAGTGAGGTGCTTCAGGCAATGACCAGGCAGATGATAAATCACCGGGGTGAAGAATTCGGGCAGATACTGAATAAGGTAACGGCTAATCTAAAGCGGTTGTTTCAGACTAAAGGCGATGTTTTTCTGCTTACCGGTTCAGGAACCGGCGGTCTAGAGGCGGCTATCGTTAATACCCTGTCCCCGGGTGATAAAGTATTATCGGTATCTATTGGCGCCTTCGGCGAACGCTTTGCCACTATCGCCCAGCAATTTGGGGCTGAGGTAATCCCGCTTCAATTTGAGTGGGGTAAAGCCGCCGATATTGACGCCGTGCGCCAAGCTCTCGGCACCGAACCCAAAATCAAAGCGGTGCTGGTCACCCATAATGAAACCTCTACCGGCGTTACCAATGACCTGGCTTTAATTAGCTCGGTAGTCAAGGAATTTGATAAACTACTGCTGGTTGATGCCGTCAGCAGTCTGGGGTCAATTGATTTACCAGTAGATGACTGGCACTGCGACGTTACCATTACCGGTTCCCAGAAGGGATGGATGGTTCCCCCCGGTCTGGCTATGGTCAGTGTCAGCCCAGAGGCCTGGCAGGCTTACGCCAAAGCTAAGATGCCCCGCTTCTACTGGGACTTTGCCCAAGCCAAGAGCTACTTAGAAAAGGGGCAAACGCCGTGGACACCAGCCCTGTCCACCATATTTGCCCTGGAGGTATCACTAGAAATGATGCTCAAGGAAGGCTTGCCTAACATCATAGCCCGGCATGCTCAGGTGGGTAACGCCGCCCGAGCTGGGGTAAAATCACTAGGGCTGTCCCTTTTTGCCGACGAAAACTACGCCTCCAATACCGTTACTGCCGTAGCTACTTCGGATGGGCTTGACACCAAAAAGATGCTCAAGCTCTTAAGAGAGGAACACCAGATTGTGCTCGGTGGCGGACAGCAGAGATTAGACGGCAAAATATTCCGCATCGGTCACCTGGGCTGGGTGACGGAAAGCGATATTGAAACTGTAATATCGGCACTGAAGGTAGTACTACCACAGGCTGGATTCAGGAGTTAGTTAAAATGAAGGTTTTAATTGCTGAGCCTATCTCTGATGAGGGAATAGATATTCTGCGTAGCTATGCCCAGGTGGATATTAAGCTAAAGCTAGAGCCAGAGGAAATCATATCCATAATTGGCGATTATGAGGCACTGGTGGTGCGCAGTCAGACCCGGGTCTCAGCTAAGATGATACAAGCCGGGGAAAAATTACAGGTCATCGCCCGAGCCGGGGTTAGCGTAGACAACATTGATGTAGAAACAGCCACCCGACACGGCATCGTGGTAGTTCACGCTCCTACCGGCAACACTATCTCGGCTGCCGAGCATACCATTGCCCTTATGCTTGCCCTAGCCCGTCACATCCCTCAGGCTAGCACCATGCTCAAATCTGGGATATGGCGACGAACTGACTTCATGGGTATTGAGGTCAGAAATAAAACATTAGGCATTATCGGCTTGGGCAATGTGGGTTCAGAGGTAGCCAAACGGGCTCGAGGTCTGGAAATGAAGCTTATCGCCCACGACCCCTTCATCTCTGTCGACCACGCCCATAACCTGCAGGTAGAGCTGGTTTCTTTAGAGCAGTTGCTCCAAGAATCGGACTTTATCACCTTCCACCTGCCATTAACCAAATCAACCAAGAGACTAATTGGAGCCAAAGAACTGTCTTTAGTCAAACCAACAGCTCGTATTATTAACACCGCCCGGGGTGACATAATTGACGAACAGGCTCTAGCCAGGGCAATAAAGGAAAAGAGAGTAGCTGGGGCTGCCATTGATGTCTTCCCTACCGAACCAACTACCCAGAGCGTCCTTTTTGAAAATGATAACGTCATTGTTACCCCCCATTTAGGCGCTTCCACCGCTGAAGCCCAAGCTATGGTAGCTAAGGATGTCGCCAACCAGATTATTGCCGTATTTAAAGGACAGCCAGCCAGATATTCAGTTAATGCTCCCTTTGTCGCGGCTGAAACTCTGCCGATACTGGCACCCTTCATCAAGGTGGCGGCCATAGCTGGTAAACTGGTCAGCCAACTAGCTGAGGGGCAAATGAATGCCATCCAGATTAGATATGAGGGTGAGATTTCTAATTATGACACTAATGCTCTCAAGGCATCGGTCCTGGGCGGATTACTTGAGGAGATAAGTGAAGAACGAATTAACCTAGTCAATGCCAATATAGTGGCGGCTCGGCGTGGTCTAACCGTGGTGGAACAGAAGGAAGCTACCTGTGACAACTATGCCAGCCTGATTACTATCCAGGCCACCACCAGCGCCGGGGTTACTATTGTGGCCGGAACGGTAATACGTGGGGAATCACACATTGTCCGGGTTAATAACTACTGGCTTGATATTGTGCCCACCGGGGGTTACTTCCTGTTCAGTGACCACCGAGACCGTCCTGGTCTCATCAGCGCCGTAAGCAAGGTAACCGGTGATGCCGATGTCAATATTAGTTCCATGCATGTTGGCCGCCTTAAGCCCAGGGGTCAAGCCCTAATGGTATTAGCCCTGGATGAACCCCTGTTGGAAGAGCACCTCCAGCAAATACTCTCCATCCCCGATGTCTATACCGCCAAACTGATAAAGCTGTAGTGGGAAGGTTAGAGCCACTTACACCAGCCGATGGAAAACCAATCCTGCCGGTACTTTGGGATAAAAGTAGGTTGATTTCCTGGGCATCCTGTCACCAGCATCAGCAATGGCTTTAACCATTTCTGCCTTAACCGGACTTAACAGAAAGGCTAGCTGGTATTCCCGGTTTAATACCCTGTTTACCGCATCCAGCTTATCATAACTATAGTCAAGAAATGCTTCCTCTCTGCCGCCGCTCAGTCCCAGCAGCTTCTCCAGTATAATATGGTCAAGAATACTAACATCTAATCTCTTATATAGCTCACCGTGAAAGTAAGGCATCATCTGGCTGGTAGCGGCGAAGTCGCGCAACCGTAGTAAATAAAGGTGCTCCGGGGCTAAACCAAAAAGGACTAGACTAACCTGGTCGGTATCTTGCCCAGCCAGTAAATCATCAACCTCCTGCCAGATACGGGGCATACTTAGGGGCAACTCTTCCACCTCAAAGAACGACCTCAACTTAGCCGGCAGCTCATTCAAGCTTTCTTTGGACATACCACGAACCAGCCGGTGGGGCGGTAGAATAATAAGCCCCGGGTCGGCAAAGCTTACCAGTGTCATCATCACAAAATTAAACCCCTCATCCCCTGATACTTTTGAGGAGCAGACCTGTCTTTCCCGCTGATGGGTAAGAGCACTCTCATAGCGGTGATGCCCATCAGCAATATAAAGCGGCTGGTGAGCCAGGTTGGCGCCTATCTGGTTTATAACCTCAGGCTCAGTGATAGACCGAATACTATGACTTTCTCCAGTAATAGTGCTCAGACTAATTATCGGCTGGCCTGGCTCCTCCCGAGCTAACAACGAGGAGATGCGCTTTCCCTGGTCTTCATACAGAGCTAGAATTGGGCTGGTATTAGCCTGGAGCGCCCATAACAGGCTTAGTCGGTCATTCCCGGGCTCAACTAACGTGCCCTCATGGGGGCGAATCACCATCTCATCCCACTCCTCCAACCTAACGCAGACGATTATGCCCCGGCGTCTATATTGCTTTTCCTGGTGCACAAAATAGTGGTCGTGGAGATAAATAGCTGGCGCCTCATCAATCTTAAGCACACCCAGCTTCAGCCACTCTTCCAGAGTAGCTGCGGAACGAGTGTACCTATTGTCTATAATTGTGTCCTGCGGTAACTGCCGACCGCGCTCCAATCGGACAAAGTTATACTCACTTTGATGATAAAGCTCCTGCTCTACCTGTGGGGTAATAATGTCATAAGGGGGACAGATAACAGATGACAGATCGTTAAGTAATTGTTGATTATAACGCACACCGCGAAAGGGGCGAACCTCAGCCATGCTTACCTAATCCTTTTCTAATTGAATCCAGGGCAAGGTGATTTTCAATCACCCTAGTTTACTGGATGGGGTGGAATGGACGCAAGTCAGCGTCTAATCCCAGTGATTGTGACACAAGCTACGGCTCTTGCCTTTCCCGATACACCGAGGAATTGTGTTAGGTAATGAAGAAATATAAAATCTCTCGCCATACAGAGAACACAATATAATAAATAGTTGCAGGCAAGGCTGGCCTTGCCTGCAACTTAAGCTGGCTTATTTGAGTGCAGCTAGGAACTCGTTTAAAGTTTTGTCCACTTTCTCTGTTAAGTGATAATATCTGACTGCCCTTGGATGATTTGTGCTAGGATTTGATAAGCCATACTCACTCTCTGCAAAGCCCCCCTTAGAAAGCACCGAAAGGTGAAAACTAATCAGTCTTTCATTTAGCTCCAGTGCCTTCGCAATTTGGGTAATGTACGCCTTCTTTTCTTTCTTTAAGAACTTGATGATGCTTGCTCGTGCTGGATGGCTTAAGGGATAGGCAGCCCCTACTTCTTCGAACTCTTTCTGAGTTATTTTCATCTTTTATCTCCTTTCCTTTTTACCTCCTTTCTATTTTTACCTAATTATGGGTCACCAGCTATAATGCCAAAATATGAAAGTATCAATTTTGTTATAAGGGGTCCCATTGGCGCAACATAATCAATAATCTCTTTAATCCCTTTCCAAATCCCAGGGTTTTTTACCTCTTCAGGGTCAACCAAAGTCACTGCATTATCACCAAAATCTTCCCGTATCAGCTTCCCGTCTGAGGTTAAATAGAACGTCACTTAGATTGAGACGTGACGTCCGTTACTGGCCAAAACCCCCAGCGCTATGTATCGTGCCCCTAATTCGAAGTCCTCAACCCTCTCGACATCCCCAAGCTCATTTTCTAGCGATTCCACCTGTGGGAATCCGATTACGACCTGCTCTTTGAAAAATGCCAATTCTATAATCTTAACATTGGCCTTGGTCATTTCAAAGAAAGAATTCAAAATAGGTATGAAATCTCTTATGGCAAAACTGGGTCTTTCGGCCTTCCCTCTCGGTTCTTTTACCACAACACCTCCGAGGCCTATTACTTCACCGATACTCCATTTCCCCCACCATTACCCACTTCCCCCCACCTAATGTATATGTATATCACAGAAACTAGCTTTTGTCAAGGGTATCCGTGTCAATTGGGGTCAATTAGGGCAAATTTATGTCAATTTTAGCCGTTTTAGGGCTAAAAAATCATTTATTATTAACCATTTCGCAACAAGCTAAAGTGAGCAGCAATGGGATTATGTGTTATAATTTCTAAAAATAGCCACGCCAAAGATAATTGATGAAAGACTTAGCCAAGATTAAAAAAGGGATAGACCAGCTAAGGGCCAAAATTAACTACCATAACTATCGCTATTATGTGCTGGATAGCCCTGAGATTAGCGACGCCGAGTACGATTTGTTAATGCGGGAACTGAAGCAGCTGGAGGAAGAGTACCCCCAGTTCCTGACCCCTGACTCACCTACCCAGCGGGTTGGCGCCGCCCCGGTGGAAGCTTTTGGTGTGGTCGAACACCCCCGGCCCCTGCTATCCCTGGGCAATGCCTTCTCCCAAGAGGAGCTACTAGCCTGGTATACCCGAGCCTCAAAGCTGGTAGCTGAACAGCAGTTCAAATTTGTCTGCGAGCATAAGATTGACGGCTTGGCGGTAGCCCTGACCTATGTTAACGGTCGGTTAACTACCGGGGCTACCCGTGGCGATGGCTTCCGTGGTGAAAATATAACCCAGAACCTGCGAACTATCAGGAGCATCCCGCTTTCGGTGCCCAAAGAGGCACCACCCCGATTTGAGGTGCGGGGCGAGGTTTTCCTGCCCAAAGCTGGTTTTCATAAACTAAACCAGGAGCGGGCTGAGGAAGGATTACCCCTGTTTGCTAACCCCAGAAACGCTGCCGCTGGCTCGGTGCGTCAGCTTGACCCCCGCATCACGGCTAAACGCCCACTGGATATATATATCTATATGCTGGGTTATGCCGAGGGTAAGGCACCCCCCCCCACTCACTGGGAAACTATGGAATACCTCAAGTCCCTGGGCTTTAAGGTAAACCCTAATAATAGCCTATTTACCACTATTGACCAGGTTGAACAGTATCACCATGCCTGGGTAGAGAGGAGGGAAAGCTTAGCCTATGAAGCCGATGGCGTCGTGGTCAAAGTAGACTCGCTTGAGCTACAAAGGCAATTGGGAAGCATTGGTCACGAACCACGATGGGCGATAGCCTATAAGTTCCCGGCGGTTCAAGGTACCGGCTACCTGAAGGAAATAAAAATCAGTATTGGTAGAACCGGTACCCTTAACCCCTACGCCGTCCTGGAGCCACCGGTCTCTATAGGTGGTGTCACCATCCGAACCGCTGCCCTTCATAATGAGGATGACATCAGGCGCAAGGACATCCGTATTGGCGATACCGTTATTGTCCAGCGGGCAGGCGAGGTGATACCTGAGGTGGTGGGACCGGTGACCAGTAAGCGCACCGGACGAGAGAAGGAATTCAATCTCCTGGAAAAGATTTTTGATAAGGAAAAACAGCGTCCAGCCTGCCCGGTATGCGGGGCTGAGGTGATTAAACCCGAAGGCGAGGTAATGTACTACTGCTCCAACGCTGCCTGTCCGGCTCAAGTCCACGAACGACTACAGCACTTTGTCTCCCGGGGAGGTATGGATATCAGAGGCATAGGCGAATCACAAAGCGCAGTGCTGCTCAAAGAGGGACTGGTCAAGAATGTGGCTGACCTATAT
>DAOUFA010000034.1:0-4914 GCA_034430355.1 Dehalococcoidales bacterium | reverse complement strand
GAGGGGCTTCGCTCCTCTCTTACCTACACCCCCCTTCCCTTTATTATTTTAAGGGAAGGGGGCAAGGGGGATAGGTTACCAAACAATCTATAATGCTGTTCCTCCACGGGTATAATCTAAAACCCCTGCCTGCCCCCTTATGGGGTGACAAGTTGACATCAGGACTACCCTGCCCAAGTCAGGCGCTATTACATTGCCGCATACAATTCGACTTGATGAGTGTCCAGGATTACATCCCACTGTAGCATCATCGCCTGCACCTCCGGGTCTGCCATTACCTTCTCAAAAAAGGCTGCTAGTGTGGTGAGGCTATCCCACTCAACCTCAAAAATGATGGTATGCATGGCGTCGCCTCCACCGGTGAAGGGACGGTACATCCTCATACCAGTAGTTGGCATCCCTAAGCGACTTATGATAGCCATGTACTTTTTATTAAGCTCCATCGCTTCCGCCATCTTGCCCGGGAGGATTTTCATAATTCCTCGCTGCATTACTTTCATTGTCGCCTCCTTTTTATTAAAATTCCTGTCTGCCCTCAATGGCTCGGGTTAGGGTAACATCGTCGGCGTATTCCAGCTCGGTGCCGAAGGGTAGTCCTCTAGCCAGGCGGGTAACCCTGATGCCCAGGGGTGAAATGAGTTGGCTTAGATACAAGGCAGTCTGTTCTCCCTCAAGATTGGGGTTAGTCGCCAGGATGACTTCATCTATTGAGCCACCCTGTAACCGGTTCATAAGCTCCTTGATTCTTATGTCGTCAGTCCCTACCCCTTCGGTGGGTGAGATGGCGCCGTGAAGCACATGATACAGCCCGTTATAAATCCGGGTGTGCTCCAGGGCTAGAATGTCCTGTGGCTGTTCCACAATGCAAATCTTAGTGCGGTCGCGTTGGTTATTGCGGCAGATGGAGCAGGGGTCGGTGTCGGTAACATTAAAACAAACCGAGCATAGCCTGGTCTTCTGTTTTATTGACAGAATAGCATCGGCTAAAAGCTTAGCTTGCTCTTCAGGGGCACGCAATAGGTAGTAGGCAAGTCGCTGGGCACTCTTGGGTCCAATACCAGGCAGTTTGTTAAACTCCTGGATGAGCTTATATACCGATTCAGTGGTCGGTATGAGATTCTGGTCCAACCTCACCCCCTTTAAGTTTTCATTTGGAGACCCTATCCCCTTTATCCCCTTCCCCTTATCAAGGGGAAGGGGAACTGGTTTATATAAGAGAGGCTTCGCCTCTCTTTGACACTCTTTTTATATTAGTTCCGTCAAACTTCTGCTAAATAGTCTCTATCTTAGGTCAGCCCTGGGAATTTAATGCCCCCCAGACACTTGGCGGCAACCTTTTGAGATTTGGCAATGGCGTCGCTTACCGCCTTTAGCACTAATTCTTCCAGGACTTCTGCCTTGTCGGGGTTTATCACCTGGGGTGAAATTTTTATTGACTGTAATTTTTGCTGACCAGTAATAGTAACCTTAACTGCGCCTTTACCTGAGCTGGCTTCTACGATAGTGTCGCTTAACTCTTTTTGGGCTTTGTCTAGCTTTGATTTAAGTTCCCGGGCCTGATTTAGGAAGGATGGATTCATTTCTCCTCCACGTCAATAATTTGGGCACCCATCTTTAGTGCTGCCTGCAGCAGGTGGTTAGCTTCCGGCTCATAAATACAACGCACATGGCAGGGATGCCCGAGGAAGTTACCGATGATTTTTTCGGCTATCTGTTGATTTTCAGGCTTCTCTATTTGCTCCTTATGATATGGATATCTAAAGGCTAAGACTATGGTATCGTCTTCAATTGCCACCGGCTTAACCCCGGCACTTCTCAGAATAGCAATAGCCGGGGTTCTTTTGGTATTTTCTGGAGCTTGCTCAATAACCTGCTTCCAATTTACTCTCATTTGTTCAATTTCACTACCCGGTTCCGGTGGGGGAATAGTAGCCTTTGGTGTTGGTGGTGTGGGGAGGTTAGCTGGCTCAGGTTTGGCTGTTGGCTGGGGTGGAGCCGCTGGCGGGGGAGCCGTTGTTACCGGCTGACGAAATTCAGGCTCAGCTTCTACAGCCGGGCTTCCCTTTTCCTCCTCCAGGGTTAGGGTACAGTCAACCAGGGCTAGCTCTAGGGGCAGGGTAGAGTAGTTATCAAGACCAAGCTCAAGCTGACCGAAGAGCTTGACTGCCTTCAATATTTGAGCTAGCGAGGCTTTAGCGGCTAGAGCCTTCAGTTCAGCTATATCCTCGGCAGTGAAGTCTATAGTTTGGTCGGAGCCGGTCTTTATTAGCAGTAAGCCCCTGAGGTATTCCACCAGTTCCCGATTGAATTGGCGTAAATCCAGGCCATCGTTATTAACACTATTTATCGTTGTTATCCCGGCCGAGATATCATTATTTATAATGTGCTTTATCACCTCTTTGACTCGCCAGTCTCCGGTGGCGCCCAGGATAGCCTGAACCTGCTGCAGTCCGACCTCTGAGCCATAATAGGTAGTTAGCTGTTCCAGCAGGTTTTCAGCGTCTCGCAGGCTACCGGTGGCACTCTTAGCGATAAGCCGTAATGCCTCTGGCTCCATATCAATGCCTTCCTGGCTACAAATACGGGTGAGTTTGGAAACTATGTCGGCCTGGGAGATGCGCCGGAAATCGAAACGCTGGCACCGTGACAGAACGGTGGGCAGGACTTTATGGGCTTCGGTAGTAGCCAAGATAAAAATAACGTGTGGTGGTGGTTCCTCAAGTGTCTTCAACAGGGCGTTGGAGGCTTCTTTGGTGAGCATATGGACTTCATCTATAATATAGACTTTATAACGGGCTTGGTTAGGCGCATAGTTGACCCGGTCACGAAGGTCTCGGATTTCGTCAATGCCACGGTTGCTGGCAGCATCAATTTCTATGACATCCAGAGCCCTGCCCTCGCTTATTGCCTGGCACATAGGGCAAGCATTACACGGTTCACCCTTGCCATTGGTCAGGCAATTTACTGCCTTAGCCAGGATGCGGCCAGTGGTGGTCTTGCCTGTTCCTCGTGGACCACAAAAAAGGTAGGCGTGAGATACACGATCACTATTGAGAGCATTACGTAGTGTCTGGGTTACCTGTTCCTGACCAACTACCTCGGCTAAGCTTTGAGGACGCCACTTACGATAAAAAACTTGAGAAGCCATCTTCAGTTGCTTCTATTATACTCTACATTATCTGGTTTCCCAAGGTTTTGGGACTAAATAAGTATTGAATTTTGGGATGACCCTCTTAAAATAAATACCCCTCTTCACCGGAAGAGGGGTATAGGAGACTCAGCCAGTAAGCGTGGTTTGAAATGGCTCGGACTGGCTAGTTATAATAACGAGGGTATATCTTGTGAGGCATCTTCTATTGCTTTAAGTTTGCCCTTTATTTCTTCCTGCCTCTGTTTAACCTCGGAGATAAAGCCAGCCGATTTATTATAGTAGTCCTTGACCTTGTCCACAGTGTTGAGTTCAGACAGGATTACAGCTACATCCAGCACCCCTCTTTCTCGGGGGTAATCGCCATTTCTTATTGTAGCCTCTGGGGCTATGTCTCTTAGATAGTCTCCCAGCTCCTTGATTAGGTCCATATTCATTTCTTTAGCTGGTGCCGATAGGAGATATAGGGCTCTGCCGGCATCCTTGGGGTTGCACCTGAGTGACAGCTCACTTATGGCTTCATCCATGGCTTGAATTCCCTTGTGGGTTTCGGTGCTTTTTTGCCTGAAGTTGCGCTTTCGCTCAAAGGGAAGGGTGATTAGTGGTAGCGGTGATTTACCATAACCTATTACTGTCCATCCTACCAAAGTCTGTATTATATCTCCGGCATCAAGCATCCTGGCCCCGATGTGCTTTGGCTTTTTCTCCTCACCGGCGCAGAGTAAGTTGTAGAATGGTTCCACCATTAGGGCATTTATTTTGGCCAGGTTGTTTCTAAGTGAGAAGTCCTTTCTAACATACCTTTGATTGTCAACCAGAATTATGGCATCAGCCACTGCGCTAACTGATTTAAGGCATACCGCTGAGTTATAGATAGTTCTTTCCTCGGTAGTCTCTTCGTGCTCAAAGGGAAGGACAATAAGATTGTATACTGGTTTATCCATGTAGCGCTCTTTTATGAGTTGCGTTATTATTGGTATTCCCCCCGAGCCGGTGCCACCGGCAGAAGAGGCGATTAGTAAGAAGGCATCTGACTCAAAGAAATGCCGGGCGCTTCTTATAGCATCGACGACCTTGTCGCCGTCCTCGTTGGCTACCTCAGCCCCCAGTTCATTTATCTTACCTACGCCGTGACCGCTAGTCTTCCGACCCCCAATGAGGATTCGGTGCTGGTAATCAGACCTTATTGTGGTTAGCCCGCTTAAATCGGCAGCATCTGTGTTTACGGCGAAAGCACCAGTAACTATCTCAATCCCACGATAACTACGCGCCCTTCTATTTAGTCGGGCAAACTCATCGGCAATTCTGCCACCGCATTGTCCGAAACCTATGACTACTAATTTCATTTCTCACCCCATTATTAATAATTTCATTATTTTAGGCACATTTATAGAATAATGTCAATTACTATACAAATTTTTATCTTTAACCGGGTTTGTATTGCAAAACTAAATAGCCTGTCATAAAATAGAAGATACGGCCAGAATGCTAAACTTTTACTTGGGAGGCTAAATAAGATTTTTAAAGTATTGGAGGGTTATTAAGAGCTATGGAAAACGATACTGAGGCGGTTGAGGAAGCAGCAGCTAGGGCTGAGATACTAAGTAAGTCAGCCAAGGGAGCAGCTGAGGCATCAAAAAGCGCAGCTCAAGAAGCAATAGCCAGGGCTGAGGGAATAGGTAAGTCAGCCAGGAAAGTGGCAGAGCAAGCCCGAAAAGCCTCTCAGAAGGCGGTGGGCAAGGCTGAGAAAGTAAGCAAGGAGGCTA
>DAOUFA010000033.1:0-7282 GCA_034430355.1 Dehalococcoidales bacterium | reverse complement strand
AATGGCTTACAGATAGGCAGGAAGCGGGTGCCTCTGGGCGTAATTGGAGCCATCTATGAGAGCCGACCCAATGTTACTATAGACATCTCTGCCCTCTGCCTGAAGTCGGGTAACGCCATTATCCTCAGGGGTGGTAAGGAGGCGATTCACTCCAATAGTGCCCTGGCCGGGGTGGTCCAGGAGGCGGCAACCAGGGCCGGAGTCCCCGACGGAGCGGTGCAGTTCGTGGAGAATACCGACCGAGCCCTGGTTAATCGCCTGCTTAAGATGGGCGGTATCATTGACCTGATTATCCCCCGGGGTGGAGCCGGGCTGATAAAGTTTGTTACCGAAACGGCGACTATGCCGGTGGTTAGCGGTGGGGTTGGTGTTTGTCATACTTATGTCGACAAGAGCGCTGATGTGGCTAAAGCAGTGGCGATAGCCTTTAATGCTAAGGTGCAGCGACCCACCGTTTGCAATGCTCTGGATAGCCTGCTGGTTCATGTTGATGTTGCTGAGCGCTGTTTGCCTCTGGTGGCGGCTGAGTGGGCGAAGGCTGGGGTAGAGATGCACTGCGACGAGCGGGCGTTGGCTATCCTTAAGTCAAATCCCTCTCTCAAGCTGGTGCCAGCTACCGATGAGGACTGGGGCAGGGAGTATCTATCGCTGGTGGCAGCGATAAAAGTGGTCAATTCTCTGGATGAGGCACTGGAGCACATTGAACGCTATGGCTCAGGGCATTCTGAGGCTATTGTTACTGAGGAGTATCAGGCAGCAATGCGTTTCCTCAATGAGGTGGATGCGGCCTGTGTCTATGTTAATGCCAGCACTCGGTTCACCGATGGCGGTCAGTTCGGGCTGGGGGCTGAAGTTGGTATTAGCACCCAGAAACTGCATGCCCGGGGTCCGTTGGGGGTAAAGGAGCTAACCAGTTACAAGTGGATTATCTTCGGTAGCGGGCAAGTGCGTCCTTAAGTGGCACTCTACTTAACAGTAACGGTTACGACAAACGTCCATTCTCCCTTCTCCCCACCTTCCCACGGTCGGCTGTATTCCATAGATATGGTGCTGGTGCCTTTCTTGAGAGCCTGGAAAGTCCATACTTGTGTGCCAGCAGCACCGACAACGCCCTCAGCTTCGGGAATCACCAATCTGTGGTCGGTCTGCTGTAATACAGTTTGGTCGCTGATTTGCGCCGACTCTACCCACTGGAAGCCGGTTGTCCGGTTAGAGCACAAAGTTACTGTCAGTGAGCCGTCAGCAGCAACTTCCGCTTCTTGGCTAATATGATTGGCCCTCATAAAGTCATCACAGGAAACCTCTACCGATATCTGCTTTGAGGCTGGTAAACAAGCCAACAGGCAGAGTGAGATGGCAACCATGACACAGACTAGGATTAGCTTTGATTTCATTTTTTCTCCTTTAGGCTTGTAATTTGGGATTTCTTATCTTATTTTGGCTGCTTCCAGGGCAGCTTGTTGGGCGTCAAATAGTTGCTTGATACCCTTTTCCGCCAGGGAGAGTAAGGAATCAATGGTCTCCTTGGTGAAGGGCTTGCCTTCAGCCGTGCCCTGAAGTTCAACAAAGTTACCCTTACCGGTCATTACCACATTGAAGTCAACTTCGGCATTGTAGTCTTCATCGTAGCACAGGTCTAGCATCATGTAGCTGTGCACGATGCCGACGCTGGTGGCAGCCACCGCCGTATTCAGAGGTATGGATGATATTATGCCTATACTTGCCAGGTTTTGTAACGCTTGATACAAGGCTACATAGGAGCCAGTAATGGCAGCAGTTCTGGTGCCGCCATCAGCCTGAATCACGTCGCAATCTATAATTAGGGTTCTTTCACCTAGTGCCGTGAGGTCAGTTACGGCTCGTAGCGAGCGCCCGATGAGGCGCTGTATTTCCTGGTTTCTACCGGTAACCCTACCCAGTGATGAATCACGTGGAGTGCGGGTAACGGTGGAGCGGGGCAGCATGGCATATTCAGCGGTAACCCAGCCACTACCCCCGCCTTTAAGGAAGCCAGGCACCCTGTCATTAACGCTTACTGAGCACAGCACCCGGGTCTTGCCTAATTCTATCAGTGCCGAGCCTTCGGCAAAACTCTGGTATCCAGGTGTTATTCGTATCGGTCGTAGCTCATCATAAGCCCGACCGTCAGCCCTCTTCATCCCCAATCTCCTTTATTGCTGATTAACAGTCTATCAAAGTATAGCATTGCATAGTGAGATTGACAATCAAAAGCGGTTCGAGGGTGGGAGGGTGGGAAGAAAAAGTTACCGCCAAAATTCTCATTTCTAAGTCTACCTCACCCCCTTAATCCCCCTCTCCTTCAAAGGAGAGGGGGAGATAATATAAAAGAGGGGCTAACGCCCCTCTTAGACACCCTTTAACCCTTTAGTCTTTAATTTGGTGACCTACCTCCTCTGTTCCCTCTCCTTCTGTCTGATATGTCATTGCGAGCCAGAGGCGAAGCAATCTTATCTTTTAGTTTGCTTCGTCGCTCCGCTCCTCGCAACGACATCCCTTCTACCGCTCCTCGCAATGGCATACCTTCTATCACTCCCCCACAATGACTTCTACGCCCCAAGAAAGGGAGGCGGTTTTGGAGAGGGGCTTCGCCCCTCTTAAACACCCCTTTTATTATCTAGCCTATTTTAGGCTTACCAAATATTCTTTTAACCAGCCTAAGGCGGCCTCGGCAGCGGCTAGCTTGTTTTGCTCTCGGTTTCCCGGGAAGTTATGTTTCTGACTAAAGGTTCCGTCTTTATGGGATAATCCAATGTAGAATAGCCCCACTGGTTTTCCTGGCGTAGCCCCACCGGGTCCGGCGATGCCGGTATCGGCTAAACATATATCGGCGGCTAATATTTTTCTGCCACCCTGTGCCATCTCCTCAGCCACCTGGTAACTAACGGCACCATATTTGTTGAGGGTGTCCTGTTTTACTCCGACTAGTTTAATCTTGACCTCATTGCTATAAGCGGTAATCGCCCCTTTATAGTAGTCTGAGCTACCGGGGACGTTGGTTATCACGTGGGATATTAGCCCGCCGGTGGCTGATTCAACCACTCCCAGGGTTAGCCCCTGCTGGCGAAGTAAATTTCCTACCTCTTGCTCTAGGCTGGTCATGATTTTAGATAAATCCTTCTAGCTTGAAGGAACAGGCTATTTTTTCAGGCAAAGGTATGGACTATTTGCCAACTTCGTGTTATTATTCGCCTGTAGTCAAATTATATAGGAATTACAGCGCAAAATAAAGCTAAAGCATGCCCCAAGCTGCTTAGTCAATAAAAAGGAGGTTTATACTAATGAGAACAGCAGCTATAGTATTTGGTGCTCTTGGTGGGGCGGCGGCAGTGGTAGGTGGTCTTACTGCAGGCAAAGCGATACCGTTAGTGACTGATGAGCTTACCTGGATGTTCTGGTTTGTGGTGAGTGGAGTTTTACTTTTATCCTCTATCGCTTTTGCCGTTAGTCGCGGTCGAGGCGAGGAATAGTTTTTGTGCATTGGCTCTATTAATTAGTAGTCTTTATTTTGTCCATTTTGGGGAGTGAAGCCAAAATTCTATTGCGGGTTTACCCCAATGCCATCAGGAATGAGGTGATAGGCTTGGCTGATGGGGTATTGCGGGTAAAGATATCGGCGCCACCAGTTAAAGGTAAAGCTAACCGTGAGTTGCTGGCTTTTCTCAGTCAGCTCTTGGGCGTTAGCCAGGGGGCTCTAACTATCACCAAGGGTTACACCAGCCGTAATAAGATTGTAGCTGTTGATGGTTTGAGCCAGGAAGAAATATTGAAGCGGCTTCTACATAGTTGAAGGACTAAGCCTTTTTCCTCTTTCGGCGGCGACGCCAGTAGAGAACACCAAGTATAGTTCCCCAAATTGGGCTGAAGATTGCTGCCCCGATGGCGGCTGTTCCCAGTCCTTGACCAAAGGTGGTAAGTCCACGAATAGCCGACTTAAGTGCTTCGCTGGCACTCCAGCCGGGACGAACCAACGGCGCACCAGTGGTTGCCGGCCTGAGGTCTATTGAAATTAAGCTCATGGCTGAGGTTTGTTCCAGATATTGTATCCGACCCTTGATTTGCTCTATCTCATAGCGTATCCAGGACAGTTCTTCGTAGATTCTAAGGATGTCCTCCATCTCCTCAGCTTTTTCCAGAAGGGCTAGATATTGGCTCTCGGTTGCTTCAGCATTTTTTAACCTGGCTTGCAGGTCAACATACTCCTCAGTGATATCCTGGCTGCTGGTGCTTTCTGAGGTTACCCTCACTGCCAGTCCTCTGAGTTCAGCAAAAGCCTGGTCAAATGTCTCATCAGGTACCCGAATAGAAATCCACCCCCTCATCTCCTCTTCCTCGCCCGAAATCTGAGATGATACTACCCAGCCGCCAAGTCTTACCGCCAGTTGGGATATCTCACCCCGGGCATCAGTTACATCCTCTACCACCAGCGACATGTCTCCGTTGCGGACTATCATCCGCTCTTCGGCTGTTGACGGCAGGTCTCCAGCTCCAGACTCCTTATAGCCCACCTCCGGTGCCGGTGCTGGTATTGCTTGTGGTGCTACTGGCGATGGCCTCTCTATCCCTGGTGGTGGTGCCGGTTCTGTCATATCGGGCATTGCTCCAGGTGGTGCCCCACCGGCACAGGAAATAAGCGCCAGTGGGCAAATGACTAGTATAGCTACTGTTATTAATAACCTTTTCATAGGTAGCCCCCTTTATAATATTGTATTGTCCATTATACTATAACGCTGGTTATAGTGAAAAGGTTAGTATTATTTTTCATCGCGTCTTGCCCCTTGCCAGTGAGGCAAATATGCCTGCGGAACAAAGGGCGGTAAAAATGATGAAGGCTATTTTGGTGCTACTTAAAAACAGCGGGTAGTGTTCGGGTGTGATTTCGACCCTCCCGATGTAAATGGCGAATAGCAGCATAGTGATTCCCATACTGAAACTCATTCCAACCTGCCGCATTGTTGCCAGCGTGGCTGAGGCTACCCCGTAAAATCTCTGTTTGACCGAACTCATGATGGCATTGGTGTTGGGGGATGTGAAAAAGCCAAAGCCGAGACCAATGAGGATTAGACTGGCAATGATAGACCCCAGACCTGTGTTTTCATTGAGAGAAATAAAGAGAGAAAGTCCGACTGCGATTAGCCCCATACCTACTGAGGCAAGTATTCGCGGTTCAATCCGGTCGGAAAGCCTGCCGGCAATTGGTGAAAAACTGGCCTGCACTGCGGGCATGGCGACTAGAATTAAGCCGGCACTTTGGGGGCTAAACCCTTTTATATACTGCAGGTAAAGGCTCAACAGGAAAGTCACGGCAAAGGCGGCGCTGTAATTGAGGAGCAGGGCTAGGTTGGAGAAAGCGAAGACTCTATTCTTCCTGAAGAGATTTATGTTCAGAAGAGGACTCTCCACTCCCAGTTCTCGCTTAACAAAGGCAAAAATCCCTGAGGCACCCATAATAATTAGCCCTATCCCCAACATTGCCGGCAGCAGAGAAAAACCGTATATTATCCCGGTAAGGGCGAAGCCGTAGATTACCGAGCCAGTAAGGTCGAACTTTTCTCCCCGCGCCTCAGCCCACTCCCCCTTCAGTTTGCCCAAAATAAGACCGATTATGGTCGCCCCCAGAAGCCCAGTGACCAGGAATATGCTTCTCCAGCCAAAGTGCTGGGTTAATAGTCCGCCCAGAACCGGACCCAGGGAAAGCCCTAAATATGTGGCCGCAGCATTTATGCCTAAGGCTTTACCCCTCTCCCCAACGGGGAACGACGAGGTTAGCATGGCTATTGCCGTGGTGAATATCATGGCGCCCCCGATTCCCTGTACCGCCCGTAAGCCAATCAGTACCGTAGCCGAGGGGACAAATGCCAGGATGAGTGAGGCAATGGTGAAAATAAATATGCCACAGGTAAGAATCCTTTTCCTGCCATATATATCGGCTAGCCGACCAAAGGGGAGAAGACATGTTGCCGAGGCTAAAATATATGCCGTAGCCACCCAGCCTAGTAAAACGGCATTCATTTGAAATTCCCGGCCAATTGAGGGAAGGGCGATGTTAATGGAAGAAGCCATAAAGGTAGCCAGGAAAGGGCTTAATGCAGCGATAAGCAAAACAGTCCTTTTATTTACCGCGTTATTCATACTCATCCCGCCATTATACCGTCCTTTCATAGTAATACAAGTCTAAGCCCTTTGTCCTAACCTTTTACGGTGCTTTGCGTTATAACTTATAGATGCTAGAAGAGGTGTTAATATTATGTGCGCGGTAATAGCTAACTGCATGAAGAAGATTTGTTTTCGGGTGAGATGGCTTACTATGTCTGATAGAGAGAGGTATGCCTATTTGTGGAGACGGACAAGAAATAGCCTATCGGCATCCTAAATGCGAACCCTAAAGCCGACATGACCGATTTTGGAAAGTAGGCAATAGACAAAAATGGTAGCACGACTTTAGGGCTCAATCAGATTTTACTCTTCAAGTTATTTGATAGCTTTGCTTAGGAGTTTTTAGGGTTATCCCTCATTACTTGCTGGCATCTAACCTGGCTATCATTCTCTCGGCGAAATTACCCAACCCCATGGGAACCTTGTATAGCCGACCATGATAAGTCCGGTACATCAAGACTGCCCACAGTATCCACCAGATGGCGAAGAAAATCCCGAAAACAACGGTGCCGGCAAGCCAGAGACCGGGATACAAACCTCGACCGGCGTAGAAACCTCCCCAACCTCCCCAGTATCCCCAAGTTGACCAGCGCATAGCCACACCCCAGATAATATTAAGAATACCAAAGACGACTAACGACTGCATGGCGTGGAAGCGGACTAACTTATTCTTCCTCTCTATAATGAGGAAGATGATGCCGGTTACCCAGAAGCCGACATAGCATAGGAATCCGGCCTTATTTAGCGGTAGCTTGGTGGTTGAACCGCCTTCGGCTGTCTGTTTTTTCGCCGCGCTCTTTTTCTCGGCTTCAAGCCGCGCCTTCTCCTCCTCATAAATCTTCTTCTTTTCTTCCTCTGATAATGCCATTTTATGCTCTCCTATAGTTTAAGATTACTCTAGGTCAATAATGGACTGCTTATTCCGACCCTCTTGGCAATATTAGCCTATCGCCTGCCAACTGTCAATACTTTATTTCTCCGTCTTCACCCACAGCCTTTCGCCGTCGGTGATGAATTCAATAGTGTGGTGTTCGTCAGTTTTCTTATCATAGGTTTGGTATATGTTTTCTGAGCCTAGTTTTTCTTCAAGCCGGGCTATTACCTCCTG
>DAOUFA010000032.1:0-4347 GCA_034430355.1 Dehalococcoidales bacterium | reverse complement strand
CGGAGAACTTAATCGGCAGGGTGGCTGTCAGTCTATCCTGGCTGGGCTATATTGCCAAGTTCATCAAGACCCCTTATGGCTTTGGCCTATTGCTTGGTCTACCGGCAGTAATCCTTATTGCTACCGAAATGAAAAACCTCTTCCGGCCCAAGCCCACCAGGAGAAAGCGGCCCAAGCTAAGGCAAAAGTCGAGCCAGCTTCCGGCCTACCTGGCTATCATAATTGGCCTGGCATTGATTGGCGCTTTTTGGGGGATGATGGCGGGAAACACCCAGGAAAAGACCCTGGGCTCTTTTGCCCAAGGAGGTGAGGGGGTAAACCAACCCTATGTTGCGCAAAGAGATATGCAGAACAAAGGTATGCTGCCTCTGGTAATCTGTCTTTCCTCAGAGGATGAAACGGTCGGCTTCTCTGAAGACTACTTCCGGCTTTCCCCCGGGAGACAAAAGGAGATTGAGATCAGCGGAGGCTCTGAGACAGCGGTTATCAAATCGGGGTGTTTTTTCCCCATCCTTCCTCAACAAGCTCTTTATCGGCTGTTTACCTGGGATTCCAGATTTGCCCCCCTGGTTGCGGCTGCGGTTTGGCTTTTTCCCCTGACCATGATATCCTTTCTGGTTCTGAGGGGGCTTTCTGCCAAACCAAAACTGAGGGCAAAATATATTAAAGGTGTGCTACATGGTCAAACTGCTTAAGCCGGCGTTGCTATTAGTCGGGGTTATCCTGGCCTGCTCCTTAATGGCAATGGGGGTGGGAAGGTTTATTCCGGCGGAAAAAACCAGGCAGATAACGCTGGCAAATTACAGCCACCAGGGGGAGTTCAACTACCTGGGTTACTCCACGTCAGGCCTTTTTTCCGGCGAGTCGGCTCAACCAGCTCCGGTGCTGTTCCCCCAGATTATAGAGGAGATGGAAATCCTTTTCTCCTATTCAGGACCCAAAACAGGTGATGTGGAAATCAAAGCCATTCTGGAGGACAACAACGGGGGCTGGCAGAAGGAAATCCCCATAGAGACCAGCGGTCGCTCTACCATTTCGTTTCCCCTGGACCTGGATGAGGTCTTGGAGCTTGGTGATACTATCAATGAACAGCTGGGCAACAGAGGCGGCAGCTATCTGTTAAAAGTAGTAGCCGAGGTTCCCACCGAAAGTGGGCCCTTTACGGCTGTTCTTGAAGGGGAGCTTGATTCCTCTACCCTGGAGTGGAAACAGGATGGGTTTAATAAAATTGAGCGGGGCTTCCCCGGCGGGGATGATTGGAGTCAAGCCAATTTTGGCTATAGAGTGGAGCTGAAAGAAAACGAGCTCTTTGGGCCAATAACCCTGGAAAGAAAACCTGATGTATCAAGGGTGGCAGCCGTAGGCCCGGACTTTTCCCTCTTCACCGACCTTGTTGAATCGGTAGACATTGGTCTTAGTTACCAGTTTAACTGTGATGCTGAGATTGATTCCTTAACCGAGGAAGTAGAGGTGGAAATGGTGGTGGCTGAACCGGGAAGGTGGCGGCAATCCTTTACCCTTCTGCAACCAACCAAGAAGCAGGGTGAATTTACCATCAATCTCCCCCTGGATATTGGTAGACTACGGGAGATGGCTGACAGTATTGACCAGCAACTGGGGGGAAAAGGAGCTAAAGAGCTAGAAATAACTATCCTTGCTCAGGTTCATACTGTGGCCAGGACAGACTATGGCACCATAGATGAAATCTTCAACCACCGGCTAACAGGGAAAATGGGCGAGACGATTGAGTGGGGAGCTGTAGAAAAAGGAGCGGAAGACAAAGGTCTCCTGTCAACCAAAGAGGGAGCAATCACCGAGGAGATTCTGGTACCCAATCTCCTGCCGCGAAAGTTAACCACCTCCTCTTTAATCGGATTAGGGATAAGCCTTCCCATTTTCTGTGCCCTGGCTGTTCTTTATTGGAGGAGAAGGCCAAAATTATCTTTCCTGGAAAAAGAACTCAACAGAAACAGGAAGAAGTATGGCGAGCTTATTTCCGAGATATCCAAGATGCCGCGGATTAGAAAGTCAGAAGTAATTATTCCTGCCTCTTCCTTGGAAGCGCTGGTTAACATCTCTAACAATTCGCTAAAACCGATACTTCTTAAGGTTGACCGGGACAAGCACACCTACTGCCTTATTGATAGCTCGGTAAGGTATCAGTATGTGAGTCGAGCCAGGAGAATACAAGAGGTATAGATTTATGATTACTAAAATTGTTACCAGTCTGGTCATGGCCATAGTTATATTAGCCAGCCTGGCCTTACCTGCTTCAGCTCAGGGTCCTGTAGACCTGGAGCTGGGTGGTGAAGGTGCTACTAGTTGGAATATAGGTAATGTCAGCCCTGGCGATAGTGGCACCAAGACGGTCACCCTGCACAATGCCGGCTCCGGAAATGGCTTTGTTACCCTGTGGATAAGCGATATCGTCAGCGGTGAAGGCATAAACCCCGAATCGGAAACGGGTGATACCGCACAGCCCGGTGAGCTTGATCACTATTTGCTGTTAAACATCTCTTGCAGCGGCTTAGACAGCAACATAACTCTACCAACTACAATTGATGGCCTTCCCCAGAATGCTTCTGACACGGATTACATTGAAATAAGCCCGCTGAATGCAGGTGATACCATTACTTTAGATTGGCAGTGGCAGTTGCCTGTTGAAACTGGCAATGAGGTTCAGGGCGATAGCCTATCATTCACTATAAATTATATACTTGAAGAGTTTCCGCCGACATCATCACCGCCAGGGTGGCTGCCAGGGCGGCCATCACGACTTGGAACTACCGATGTCAGGGGAATGGTTGGCACTGGGTGTGTTTTCTTAAAGTCTTTGACTGCCACTTCTAAGGATGGATTGTGCACCCTTACTATTCCTGAAGGCACAGTAGCCCTGACCGATGAGTTGGAGTGTCTCATCAATATAGCCATGCTGGTAATGGATGACCCGCCGCCGCTACCTAAGTATGGTATCGGTCTGGTCTATGACTTCCAGCCCAGCGGCGCCACCTTCGAGCCGCCAATAACCCTGGAATTTAGCTATGACCCAGGCGATATACCTGAGGGCATTGCTGAGGAAGATTTGGCAATTGCCTATTATGATGAAGAGACCGGTGAGTGGGTTGATCTCAAGTGCACCGTGCACCCTGAGACCAATACCATAACCGCCTCTATCAGTCACTTTACTGCCTTTACTGTATTGGGCCTTGAGGTAGTTCCTGCTGCTTTTATCCCTGGCCCAGTAGATATCTCGCCGACTGAGTTTGATATCGGGGAAACGGTAAATGAGGGAAAAGCTGGTGTCCCCGATGACACTACAAATGAGCTACCAACAGAAACTCCGGCACCAGCCAAACCACCAATCTGGCCCCTTATCGGTGGAATTACAGCCGCGGTGATAGTGGTGGGGTTGATCGTTTTCTTCTGGATAAGAAGGAGAGCACATTAACAAAATATTCACCAGGCGATGAGGATCTCTATTATTTCATTTGCCTGGTACTTGCCGCCGACTTCAGGGTGGATGCGGGCATCGGTCTGGGGTTCAATATAAACTAGGCCCCGGTCCGTGGTGTCGAAGGCGACGACGGCGTGCTGTCCTCGCTCAAAACAGAGCAAGACAAAGGCACACCGCAGGCCCGCGGCCTCAGCGTTGTTATCGACCTCGGTAGCGAAGTGGCGGCACTCATATTGATTAAGGATGAACTCATTGCGGCTGGTGGGGTCGCTGAGAATAAAATCCCTGAGCTCCTGGAAGGTCGGATTTTTGAGTATGATAGCTTGGCTAGTTGAGCTTACATCTTCAGCGGAGACCTCAGTGCTAACATTGGTTAGTGCCGAAGGTTCATAGACCTGTATGGAGACCCCCTCTTGGTGGGGCGTGTCGCCTTGCCAAGGGAGAAGAAGTAATATGACCAAGAGAGGAAAAATAAACTTTCTCACATAAATAGTGTAGTTGTATCTATCTTAGCTTCAATCACCCAGAAGTACTTTTTAGATAGGAATATAGTCCTAGCTAGTTAGACGGGAGGTAAATGAAACTGAAAACAAGGGTCTTTAAGTTATCCAACGGGAAGTACAGGAGCCTCTCTGAGCTGGCCCGAGCTATGGGAATATCGCTAACCCAGGTTTACCAGGTGAGAGACGGCAAACGTGATATCGGCGAGAAGTTCATCATCGGGGCAGTGAAGGCCTTCCCCTGGTATAAGCTTGATGACCTGTTTTATGTTCCAGACGGAAGCGAAATGACAGATAGCGGGAGTGACGGAGCCAAGGGTAATTTAGTAAGCACGCAGCAACCGCCTGAGGCCAGGCGTGATGAGATAGTTAAGCTCAGAAAGGCCGGCCAAA
>DAOUFA010000031.1:0-9430 GCA_034430355.1 Dehalococcoidales bacterium | reverse complement strand
ATTGGCAATAATAGTCTGCTCCTCACCCTCAGTAAGCTGCGAGATAGATTTCCGCTGGCTATAGTCAAGGTGACGGTGGGGGAAGAAATAGAGCAAGTCCCGAACCGTCTTCACCCCCAACCTATTAAACCTAGTCGCCAGGCTGGAACTAATGCCTCTAATCGTAGTAATGGGTGAATCAATAGATTGACTAAACGCTGTCCTTGGCTTTCTGGCTCCTGAAGATGGACGACCAGCTATTGGCGCCAATCTAGCTTCACCTCTTTCTCCTTCCCCACGCTCTACCTCGGCTAAAAAGTCAAGCACACCCTTTACCCACTGTTTACGCTGCTGTTTAGTCAAAGAGGCATAATTAGAGTTAACCAGGTGAAGTTTATGAAAATAATTCAGGAACCGAGGACTGGTTAACGACTCTACAGCTTGACCGGCCCACTGGTGGAGGAATCTATCCAAACCACCAATTACCGCTAAATCTAGATAACCCTTGTTGTGCTCAAGCTCAAGAATCTTACGCAGAGGCTCGATATTTAACGACAAACCTTACCTCCGCTGACCTCGGCCAATAGCTGAGGGCGAAGAAAGCTCAACTTCGACCTGTAAAGAAAGCAAGGGAAATCTCTGGTTCAAGACTCCTCGCCCTTACTCTACAGAAACAATATAGTGATAGTGAGGTTGACCACCCCGAACCAGCTCAACCTGCAGTTGAGGGTGCTGCTCACGAATACTGAGAATAACCTGTTCAACCTCAGTCCGTTCGGCATCGGCTCGGTAGTAAATAGTGATTACCTCGGCTTCATCCAAGTCCACCTTGGCTAACACCTCACCCAGAACATCAGTATTACTATCACCCACAACTACCAAGTCACCGTCCAGAAAGCCAATAGCCTGCTTCTTCTTAATATTCAACCCACCTAGCTGGGCAGCCCGTACGGCTCGAGTAATGGCAATAGACCTTGCTGCTGATTTTGCCCGGTTCATAGCCTCAGCGTTTGCTTCCAAGTCTGCCTCACTGTTAAAAGCTAAAAGGGCAGCTACCCCTTGAGGGATTGTCTCCGTAGCCACTACCTCAATAACCTTAGTCGTCAAGGACTGGACTTGATTAGCCGAAGGCACTACATTTTTGTTATTGGGCAAAATAATAACTTTGTCCGAAGCTACTAAGTTTACCGCCTGGAGCAAATCCTTGGTACTTGGGTTCATTGTTTGTCCCCCGGGAACAATAGCGGTCACCCCCAAGCTAGTAAAAACATCAGCCAGCCCATCCCCTGAGACCACAGCCACGATAGCTATCTCAGCCGTGGGCATTTTATCCTTCTGCATCTTGAGGTAATCTTCGTGTTGCTCATCCATATTCCGAATACTTACCTGATGCACAGTGCCCAGCGCAGTAGCGTAATGGAGGACATTGCCCGGGTATAAGGTATGGATATGAACCCTAACTGTAGATTCATCACCGACTACAATTAGAGACTCTCCTTTCCTCTTCAGTTTCATCCTCAGTCTCTCCGGGTCAAGCCCCTCTCCCTTAAGCAGAAACTCGGTGCAGTATCCGTAGGGCTCCTCATCGGCGGCTATCATTTGTGGTGTCCTGACAGCTCCCGGCGTAGTACTGGCAATCATATAAGGCTTGCGGAACTGCATCTCCTCCACCTCACCCTTAAGGTAGTGGAGGGCACCCTCCAGGATGGTGTATAGACCTTGCCCACCAGCATCTACTACCCCAGCCTCTTTCAGTACATCCAATAGATTAGGGGTGTTAGCCACCGACTTACTGGCAGCATCAATCGTAGTCTCCATAACCGATATTATGTCATTGCTGTCAGTAGCCGCCTGTGCCTCAGCCGCTGAGGCTGCTTCCCTGATTACAGTAAGAATGGTCCCTTCTACAGGATTGTTTATCCCTTTATAAGCCATAGCTGATGCCAGTAGTAAAGCATCAGCCAGGTCCCTGCCGGTAAATGATTCCTTCTCAGCCAAACCTTGCGCCAAACCGTGCCAAATCTGCGACAGGATTACGCCACTATTACCCCGAGCCCCCATCAGTGCTCCTTTGGCTACAGCCTGAGCTACGGCTGAAGCACTACGGTCAGGAGCCCGGTAGGCTTCCTCAAGGGTGGAACGCATGGTAAGCAGCATATTAGTCCCGGTATCACCATCAGGCACCGGGAAGACATTCAAAGCATCAATATCTGAAGCACTCTTCTCCAACCAGTCGGTGGCAACAACCAGCATATCCCTTAGTTCTTGCCCACTAAGAGAACTAACTTGCTTCATTTTAGGCTCTCCTTACCCCGAAATTATTTATCCACCTTCTATCTCCCCCTTTATCAAAGGGAAGATTAATTTCTATAAACAGCCTTGCCAGGCAAAACCCCTCCCCATCCCCAAGCCACCCTTGCCCAACTGGCTCAGCTATGATAACATTATAATGATTAACATTATAATGACAGCATAGTATTAAAGTAATGCAATTTTACACCAAACTTATTCAATAGTAAAGGGGTTGTTATATTAATTATGAAATGCGATTTATGTGGAAAATCACTCCAATTTGGTCACAATGTAAGCCACTCTAAACACCGTACCAATCGTCGCTGGGTACCCAATATTCACCCGGTTACTGTCGTCATAGATGGTCAGCCCAAACGACTCAACCTGTGCACCCGATGCCTCCGCAATCAGCATAAGGCCACTAAAAAAGCCGCTTCTAGTTCAAGCTAGCCCGTATCTTGTCCAGGGCTTCTTTTACTGTTTGTTGTGAATTAAACACCGCTGCCCCCGCCACCAGCACCCTGGCTCCAGCCGTTACTACCCTGGGAGCAACTTCAGCATTAATACCCCCGTCCACCTCCAACTCGGCAGCCAAATCCCTTTTGTCCAGCTCAGCCCGTAAGTGGGCTACCTTATCCAGCATAGGCTCAATGAAAGCTTGCCCACCAAAGCCGGGATTAACCGTCATGACCAGGACTAAATCTAGCGAAGGGAGAATCTCCTCAAGGGCATCAATGGGTGTACCCGGGTTGAGGGAAACCCCCGCCTTAACCCCCAGTCCCTTGATTGTTCGCACTACCCGGTGAATATGGGGACAGGCTTCTATATGAACGGTGATAATATCGGCCCCGGCGTTAACAAATTGCTCAATCTGAGACTCGGGCGCCTCAATCATAAGGTGGACATCCAGAGGCAGACTTGTCCAAGGACGAATCGCGGCTACCACCGGAGCGCCGATAGTTATCCGGGGCACAAAATGCCCGTCCATAACATCAACATGAATGTAGTCAGCACCAGCCTTGGTAGCTTCAGCTACCTGCTGACCCAGGCGACTGAAATCAGCCGAGAGAATAGACGGGGCAAGCTTAACTTTAGGGATAGTTTTCAACCTTTAGACCCTCCCAGTAATTTTTTGGCAGCAGCTAGTGCCCGGGCTACCTGCTTGGGCGCCGTGCCACCAATAACATCCCTAGCCGCCACCGATGACTCTACACTTATGGAGTAAACATCGTCGCCAAATAAGGGGGAAAACTCCTTATATTCACCGGGGCTAAGTTCACTAAACGATTTGCCCTTTTCCATAGCATAACTTACTAACCTGGCCACTATATTGTGGGCAGTGCGGAAGGCTTCCCCCTTCTTGGCCAGATAGTCAGCCAGGTCGGTAGCCAGAATATACCCCTGCCTAGCCGCCTGCTCAGTATTCTCAGCTTTAACCCGCAGGGTTTTAACCATGCCGGTAAACACCTCCAAGGTAGATAGCAGGGTGTCTACAGTATCAAAGAAACCCTCTTTATCCTCCTGCATATCTCTATTATAGGACAGGGGAAGAGCTTTCATAGTAACCAGCAAAGCCATAAGCCGGCTATAGACCCGCCCCGTCTTACCCCGAACTAGCTCGGCTACATCAGGGTTTTTCTTCTGGGGCATAATGCTTGAGCCGGTAGTATAAGCCTCATCAAGCTCAATAAAGTTAAACTCGGCTGAAGACCACAGAATAATCTCTTCGGCTAATCGGGAGAGGTGCATCATACACAGGCTAGCCGCCGCTTCATACTCCAGGACAAAATCTCTATCAGAGACAGCATCAATACTATTCTGGCTTATCTGGCTAAAGCCCAGCTCACGGGCTAAGAAATCCCGGTCAATATTATAGGCTACGCCAGCTACAGCGCCGCTACCCAGGGGCATAACATCAGTCCGCCTCAGGCAGTCGTTAAACCGGTCAATATCCCGCTGGAGCATCTCAAAATAGGCTAAAAGGTGATGAGCCAGCAATACTGGCTGGGCTGGTTGGAGGTGGGTATATCCCGGCATAATTACCCCTTTATTAGCTTCAGCCAGGCTAATTAGAGCCTGCTGGAACTCCTTCAACTTAACTATAGTCTCAGATATTGCCTCCTTGGTAAAAAGACGCAAGTCCAGAGCCACCTGGTCATTTCTGGAGCGAGCCGTGTGGAGCTTGCCCCCCACCTCACCCACTTTCTCCCGTAACCTAGCCTCAATACTCATATGGATGTCTTCCAGCTCAGGCTTAAACTGAAATTTACCCTGCTCTATCTCTTCTCTAATAGCAGCCAAGCCGTTAATAATAGTTTCAGCCTCTTTATCCGAAATTATACCCTGTTTGGCCAGCATTTTGGCATGAGCAATACTACCAGCAATGTCGTGGCGGTATAACCTCTGGTCAAAGGAGATAGAGACGGTATATTCGGTTACCGATTTATCAGCTGCCTTGTGAAAGCGACCACGAATATGGCTCATACTAACCTTCCTTATATTCTATATTATATTATATACAATATGTATAGCGCCTGTTCAATCCTCGGCTTCGCTTTTGGGCTGTATCTGAGTTTGGGTTCTAGCCGGCAATCCCCAGATGTGAATGAAGCCCGGGGAAGCACTCTGGTCAAACTCGTCAGCCTTGTCGTAGGTAGCCAGACCATAGCTATATAGTGAAAACGGTGATTTCCGCCCGACTACCCTTGAGCCTCCCTTAAATAGTTTTAACCGCACGGCTCCGGTAACAAAGCGCTGTGAGCTTTTAACGTAGGCAGCCAGGTCTTGATGCAGTGCGGTGAACCACAGACCATTATAGATGAGGTCAGCATACTCCTGGGCTACCTTTTGCTTAAAACGCACTTGGGGCTTTGACAGGGTCATCGCCTCCAGCGCCTGATGCGCCTGAAGTAATACTGTGGCTGCCGGCGCTTCATAAATCTCCCTTGATTTTATCCCCACCAGCCGGTTCTCCACATGGTCAATCCTGCCCACCCCGTGCCTACCGGCTAGTTCATTTAGCTGCTGAATCAAGCTAACGCCATTTAGTTTCTGTCCATTAATAGTAACCGGGACACCCTTTTCCCAGCCAATCTCCACATACTCTGGCTTATCTGGAGTCTCCCCCGCCGACCTTGTCCAGGTAAACACCTCCTCCGGTGCCTCAACCCAGGGGTCCTCAAGAACCCCGCACTCAATACTCCTCCCCCACAGGTTCTCATCAATGGAATAGGGGCTGGCAGCCGTAACCGGCACTGGAATACCATAACGCTGAGCATAGTCAATAGTTTGTTCGCGGGTCATACCCCATTCCCTAGCCGGAGCAATAATTTTAAGCCCTGGCGCCAGAGCATTAATGCTTACCTCAAACCTCACCTGGTCATTCCCCTTGCCGGTGCAACCGTGAGCTACGGTTGACGCTCCTTCCTCCTGAGCTGTAGCCACCAGTAGCTTAGCCATCAAGGGACGAGCTAAGGCGGTAGCCAAGGGATATTCTCCCTCGTAAAGGGCGTCTGCCTGCAAGGCGGGAAAAACATACTCATTAACAAATGAATCCTTAGTATCTACCACTAACGCCTTTATGGCACCGACATCAAGTGCCTTCTGGCGAATAGCCGAGAAATCACGCTCATTACCAACGTCAACAGTAAGGGCAATAACATCCAGGTTATACTTCTCTTTTATCCATTTGATGGCTACCGAGGTATCTAACCCACCACTGTAAGCCAATACTACTTTGTCCGACATACTAAACCTCCCCTAAATTGATAAAGAACCAGACTGGCTAACATTCAGGCGCCGGCACTCCTATTTAGTTAATAGTGGATAATGTCTTATCTAAAACACCTAACGCCTCATCAACCTCCTGGTTACCAATAATAAGAGGAGGCATAAAACGCAAGGCATTGGGCTTCAGTTGGTTAACCAATAAACCTCTATCAAGGCAAGCCATTACCACCGACTGGGCAATATCGCTATTAAACTCCGTAGCCAGTAATAACCCACGCCCCCGGACATCAGTGATAAACTGGAATTTCTGTTTCAACTTTTCCAACCCCGAAGCAAGATACTGCCCCACTCTCTTAACCTTCCCGGCAACATCATTATCAATAATAAACTTCAGGGTAGCATAACCAGCAGCACAGGCTACGGGATTGCCACCGAAGGTAGAGCCATGCTCCCCGGGAGTAAATACGGAGGCTTTATCCTTAGCCAAAATAGCCCCGATGGGTATGCCACTAGCTAGACCCTTAGCCAATGTCATTATATCAGGTTCAATGCCATACTGCTCATAGGCAAAAAGCGTTCCCAATCGCCCCATACCGGTTTGAATTTCATCTAAAATAAGTAGAATACCCTTTCGGTCACACCACCTCCGCACCGAGGTTAAATAATTGTCACCAGGCAGGTTAACTCCCCCCTCCCCCTGCACCGGTTCTAACATCACAGCACAGGTTTGACTGGTAGTAGCTGCCTTTATGGCGTCAACGTTATTATACTCCACATTGACAAAACCAGCCGGCAAGGGAAGATAGGGCTGCTGAAACTTAGCCTGACCGGTAGCTGCCACCATGGCTAGAGTGCGACCATGAAAGGAATCGGTGGTAGTAATAACCTCGTCGGCTCCATTCAGATAGAGTTTGCCATACCGTCGGGCTAGCTTGACTGCCCCCTCATTAGCCTCAGCGCCACTATTGCCGAAAAAGACCTTATCTAAACAGCTATTCTGCACTAAAAGCTCAGCCAGGCGAATTTGAGGCACGGTGTAGAACTGGTTTGACGCCTGAATAAGTATCTGCACCTGCTCCGTCACCGCCTTAACCACCACCGGATGACAGTGCCCCAGACTATCAACTGCCCAACCACCGACAAAGTCAAGATACTCCCGACCAGTCTCATCCCATACCCGCGCCCCCTGCCCCCTAACCAGGGTTACCGGTATCCGCTTTACCGTCGGCATAAAGTATTTTTGCTCAAGATCCTGCCAATGATTCATTTTCACTCCCTATTTGATGAGATTCTTTTAGGAACCCTATCCCCCTCTATAACTCTCCTAATTGCTTTCGTATCTCCTCTTCCTTCTAATTTCCTCGGGCTTCACCCCTCTTAAAGTCCCCTTTCCTCTCCTTCAAAGGAGAGGGGGAAGTATAGGTTTTGAAGGGGCTTCGCCCCTTCAATCTTTCCCTTAACAAATTTTCTGTATGGTGGTGCCACCAGCGCCCCCCTCAATCTCCCCGAGTAAAGCATGCGGCTGCCTACCATCTGTGATGCGGGTAATTAAAGTGTTAGATAAAGCCCTCAGGCAGGCTTTAATCTTGGGCATCATCCCCTCCGAAGCTACGCCTGAAGCCATTAACGCCTCGGCTTCACCGGGTGACAAACGAGGTAGCAACTTGCCTGATTGGTCACAGACGCCAGCAACGTCGGTTAAAAAGACGAGCCTTTCCACACCAATGGCGGCAGCGATTTCACCAGCTACGGCATCAGCATTAATGTTAAGTATCCGTGTTGCTTCGTCTAACTTATCAACCGAATTGAGGCTGATGGGGGCAACTACCGGAATATAGCCTGATTGTAATAGAGCCTCCAGTGGGGCAAGATTTACTTTCACCACGGCGCCAACATAGCCTAGCTCTATATCCTTAACCCTGGTTTGAATAAGGGCGCCATCTACTCCACTAATACCTATGGCTCGCCCCCCCAGGCCATTAATACTGGCTACAATCTGCTTATTGACCAACCCAGCCAGGACAGCAGTTACCACCTCAAGCCCCGCCTTATCAGTTACCCGCTCACCGTGGACAAATCGGGTGGAAATCCCCTGCTTCTGGAGCCACTCAGTTACCAGCTTACCACCACCATGGACTACCACCAATGATTTGCCCTTCTGCTGGAGGGTAACTATATCCTCAATAGTAGTGTCATGACTACCTAAGGTAGCCCCACCGAGCTTAATCACGATAACTTTATTCAATCCTGCCAACCCTATCCCCCTTTATCCCCCTTCCCCTTGATAAGGGGAAGGGGAGTAATTTCTTTAGAGGGGCTTTTTACCCCACAAAAACTTTGTTTTTGTGGGGACCCCGTATTCGCCCCTCTATAACTCCCTTAACTTCTTTCGTATTTCCTTCTTCCTCCCAATATCTCCTCGGGCTTCGCCCTTTCCTCTCCCCCAATAAATGATTTATCAGGTCATGTACTGACTATTAATAATTACATATTCCTCAGACAGGTCACAACCCCAGGCAGTAGCTGTAGCCGTACCCAGGTTAAGTTGCAAGTTTATCGGCACCTGGCTACCACGCAATACCGTTACCAACTCTTTATTGTCAAAAGACAATGGGCAGCCAGCCTTTACCACACAGATACTACCGATATGGAGGTCAATCTTTGACTCCACTATCTCCACCCCACTCTGCCCTACCGCCGACATAATCCGTCCCCAGTTAGGGTCACCACCATGTATTGCTGCCTTCACCAGGGGTGAACTGACCACTGCCCTGGCAGCTAACCTAGCCTTAGCCACACTGGATGCCCCGCTAACGGTAACCTCAATAAGCTTCGTTGCCCCCTCACCATCACGGGCAACACATTTAGCCAGATAGATACAGAGCTGGTCAAGGGCATGCTGAAAAGCATCAGCCTGCCGGCTCCTTGGTGAAATGGGCTTATTGCCCGCCAGCCCATTAGCCATTATTAGCATCATATCGTTAGGACTGGTATCCCCATCAATGGAAATCATATTAAAGGAAACACCAGCCGCTTTTCGCAGTGCCAACCTGAGAAAATCTATGTCCACGGCAGCATCAGTAGTCAGGAAACAAAGCAAAGTAGCCAGATTAGGATGAATCATCCCCGCCCCTTTGGCTACGCCACCAATAATAAACCTGGTGTCGCCAACCCTGCAAGCTACTGCTGCCTCCTTAGGCACGGTATCAGTGGTCATCATTGCCCTTGCCAGCTTTCGACCGCCGTCCATATCAAGAACAACCCGTTTTATGCCCGTTGTTATCAGCTCCATCGGTAGCCGTTGCCCAATCACGCCGGTGCTAGCCACCAGAACATCCTCGGGTGATACCCCGATACTCCCGGCGGCTAGCTCTGCCATCTGGGCAGCATCGGTAAGCCCCGGCTCGCCGGTAAAGGCATTGGCACAGCC
>DAOUFA010000030.1:0-3498 GCA_034430355.1 Dehalococcoidales bacterium | reverse complement strand
ACCAGGGGGGCGGTTATATTGATTCCCAGATGCTGGAGAACGAGGAAGGTAGCCAGGGTTCCCAGAACTATAGCTGAGATGGTGGTGGTGAACCGAGCCAGCGTCCGTGCCCTCTTTTCTCTCTCCACCTTGGGTCTCTTTCTCATCTGACGCCTCACTGTCCTCCTTATGGCTAAGGGAGCCAGGCGGCGTATCATCATATATATTCCCAAGCAAATTCCGGCGGTGAGAAAGATTTTCCATCCTACCTGGTAAATCCAGTTGATTACAGTTTCCATCTTTTTCCTCCAGTGCCATTATAATATAAAACAGCTGATAATAGGGCACTTAGTCCAATTCAGAATTTGCCCTCTAGTTTTTTATAGGTTTCAGCCAGGGCTTCAGGGACTACCCTGACATCAGATATTACCGGCATAAAGTTGGTGTCAGCCTGCCACCGGGGCACGATATGGGTGTGGACATGAGCGTCTATGCCGGCGCCGGCTATTTTGCCTATGTTGATGCCTATGTTGAAGCCACCGGGGTTAAATACCTGCCTCAGGAGCTTGATACTGCGGGTAACTATTTCAAAGTGCTCGTGAAGCTCGTCACCAGTTAGCTCTTCCAGACTGGCTAGGTGCCGGTAGGGGGCTATCATCAGGTGCCCGGGGTTATAGGGATAGCTATTCATAATAACGAAGTTTTTGTCCCCCCGATACAGGATATAGTTTAGAGCATCCTTATTTTGCCTGGGTTTGTCACATAAAATGCATCCTTCTGGTTTCTCCATCTGAATATATTCTATACGCCACGGTGCCCAAATTTGCTCCATCCCATTCTCCTTATTGAGATTGTCTACTAACCCCTCACCCTTTATCCCTCTCCCCTTGTAAGGGGAGAGGGATGGGGATTTGTTAAAGGGGCTTCGCCCCTCTCTTAACTATACTCCCCCTTCCCTTAATAAGGGAAGGGGGTCAGGGGGATAGGTTGCCAAACAATTTCATAAAGTGATTGTAAAAAACACGGCTATATTTTATAGTTAGCTTAGCCATGGAAGGCAAGAGCTCAGGTGATATTATAACCTTTCTGGGGACGGCTGGGGCCAGAATAATGGTCGCGACTCAGATTCTGGCTTCAGGTGGCTTGTGGCTGAGTTTAAGTGGTAGTGAAATACTGGTTGACCCCGGTCCGGGTTGTATCGTTCAGTCGACCAAGAGGAAGCTTAGAGCCGATAAACTCAGGGCTATTATCCTCTCCCACCGCCACCTGGACCATGCGGCAGATGTCAATATTATGGTTGAGGCGATGACCCAGGGTGGGCTCAGGCGGCGCGGCTGGCTTTTCGCCCCGGCTGATGCCCTTGACACTGAGTCAGTTATCTCTTCCTACCTGAAAGGCTACCTGGAGGGCATTGAAGTTTTACAGGAGGGTAAGTCCTACTCGGTAGGTAACGTCTCCTTTACTACTCCAATTCGGCATATACACCCGGTAGAAACTTATGGCATGGTGTTCAGGACGGCTGAGCATACCTTTTCCTATATTGCCGATAGCCGCTACTTTGATGGCTTGTGTCAGAAATACGGCGGTGAGTTACTGATTATCAATGTGGTCATGCTGGAGGCAGGTCGCCCCTTTGACCACCTCTCGGTGCCTGATGCCAGGCGTATTATTACCGAATTAAGACCCAAGGTAGCCATCTTGACCCACTTTGGTATGACCATGTGGCGAGCCAAGCCGTGGGAGATAGCCCAGAGGCTGTCTCAGGAGACCGGAGTCAGGGTGGTTGCCGCCCGAGATGGCATGAGATTTGATTTGGCACAACTGGACAGTCCGGAGGAGGCAAATTGAGCTATCCCGATAATATACTGCATCAGGTTACCAAGCCCGCCCGCTATACCGGTGGGGAATGGAATAGCATTATAAAAGACTGGGACAAAACCGACATCAAGGTTGCCCTCTCCTACCCGGATTTATATGAAGTCGGCATGTCCAATATGGCGTTGCCTATCCTCTATGACTTACTCAACAGCCAGCCCGATGTCCTGGCGGAGAGGGTCTATGCTCCCTGGCCAGATATGGCAGCCATAATGGGCACCAGAGGTATTCCCCTGTTCAGCCTTGAATCCAAGCACCCGCTAAAAGATTTTGATATTATCGGGTTTTCACTGGGCTATGAGCTTACCTATACCAATGTATTGAATATGCTTCACCTAGCCCGGATACCAGTCCTGAGCTCAGAGAGAAATGATTCCCATCCCATAGTAATAGCCGGTGGTAGCTGTACCCTTAACCCCGAGCCTATGGCTGACTTTATTGACTTGTTTGTAATCGGGGAGGGGGAGGAGGTATTACTTGAGCTGGTTGATAGCTTCCGGGACTGGAAACGGCAGGGTAAGGGAGCACCCAGAGAAGAGCTATTTCGTCACGTGGCTGCTATCCCCGGCATCTACGTCCCCAGCCTGTATCAAGTGGAATACCAGGCTGATGGTCTATTCAAAAGCATTACCCCCACCGTAACCGAGGCTAGCCCCACAATCCAGCGGCGGATAGTGACCAAGCTCCCGCCCCCGGTGACCAAGCCGGTAGTCCCTTACATTGAGGTAGTCCATGACCGAGGGGTGATAGAAATTCAGCGAGGTTGCAGCCGTGGCTGCCGCTTTTGCCAGGCAGGAAATATATACCGCCCGGTGCGTGAGCGTCCCCAAGAGGAAGTGCTCCAGGCAGTGGGGGAGCTTATTGCCAACTGCGGCTATAACGAGGTCTCCCTGGTCTCATTAAGCACCAGTGACTACTCCAATATTGATGAGCTGGTAGCGAGCCTGTATCACCGTTATCAGGACTACAATCTCAGCCTGTCACTACCCAGCCTGTGCATTGATAGCTTTTCAGTAAGATTGATGGACTCCCTGCTTTACCACAAGAAGCCGGGGCTCACCTTTGCTCCTGAGGCCGGAAGCGAAAGATTACGACGCATCATCAATAAGAATATTCCTGAAGATGAACTCATGAAAACGGCGGCTGCTGCCTTTGACCAAGGCTGGACAAGCCTTAAGCTATACTTTATGCTCGGCTTGCCCACGGAAACCACTGATGATATAGAGGGCATCATCCAGCTAGTAGATAAGGTTAGTTCCCTGGGCAAGAAAGCTAAAGGGAAAAGACCTCAACTAAGAATCAGCCTGTCTACTTTCGTGCCCAAGCCACATACGCCCTTTCAATGGGTGGCTCAGGAAGGCGAACCGCAGCTAAACTCTAAACATGACCTGCTTAAATCGGGATTACGCCGGAAAGGAATCAGGTTATCGTGGCATGAGCCTCAAGTCAGTCTTCTTGAAGCCGCATTGTCACGAGGCGATAGGAGACTGGGTAAAGTTATCTACCGTGCCTGGCAACTGGGCTCAATATTTGATGGCTGGGGCGAACACTTTAATTACCAGAATTGGCTTAACGCTTTTAAGGAGGCGGGAGTTGAGCCCGACTTTTATGCCCGGCGGGAGCGCCGGTTAGATGAACCCCTAC
>DAOUFA010000029.1:0-4725 GCA_034430355.1 Dehalococcoidales bacterium | reverse complement strand
GATACTGCTTATGACCCCAGGCTGAGTACACCTGAGGTTAAAAAGATGCGAATCCAAATCCAGCTTATTGTACCGATGGTTCTTAGAGGCCAAATTAGAGGTATAGTTTGCGTAGCTATGCGCCGCCCCAGGCAATTTCCCCTAGAGGATATGGAACTGCTCACTGCCATTGGCGCTCAAATAGCCACCGCCATGGAAAATGCTCGTCTCTACGAGAAAGAGCGCCTGGTAGCCCAACGACTGGCTATCTCGGAAAGAAACTACCGGCAGCTGTTTGAAAATGCTAGCGACGCTATCTGGGTTCATGACCTGGAAGGTAATATTACCGCCGCCAATGAGGCCGCCGGAAAACTCGTCGGATATAGCCCGGAAGAGCTGAAAAGGATGAATGTGAGGAAATTTCTATCAGAGGAAAGCCTCAATTTAACTAGCCAAATTCGGCAGAAACTATTGGAAAGGGAAGCGGTGGAACAACCCTACGAGCAACGCATGATAAGGAAGGATGGAACGGAGGTGATTCTGCTACTGTCAACTAATTTAGCTACCGAGAACGGGAAACCTACCGGTTTTCAGCATATAGCCCGAGATATAACCGAGAAAAAGAGAGCGGAGGAGATGCTCACCAAAATTATTAATGGTTCCCCAATCCCAACATTCGCCATCAATAAGCAGCATGAAGTCACTCACTGGAACACAGCCCTTGAATCTCTCTCGGGCATGAAAAAGGATGAAGTAGTTATGACCGACAAGCAATGGGTGGCATTCTACACTGAGAAGAGACCGGTTATGGCTGATTTAATAGTGGATGGAGCTTCCGCTGATGAAATTGAGGTTCACTATAGGGACAAAGGCAGGAAATCTTACCTGATTGACGGCGCCTACGAAGCTGAAGACTTCTTCCCCGCTCTTGGCGAGGATGGCCGATGGCTTCACTTTACGGCGAGTCCTATCAAAGATAACGAGGGAGAAATAATAGGTGCCATAGAGACCATACGTGATGTAACCGAGCAGAGGAGGATGCAGGACAGCCTGCGCTACTACCTTAGCCAGATTACCAAGGTTCAGGAAGAGGAACGCAAGCGTATTGCTCGCGACCTTCACGATGATACCAGTCAAGCTCTCTATGCCCTTTCCCGGCAGGTGGATAACTTCACCCGCGATAATGCGGCTCTGACCCCCGACCAGGCTACATTCCTAAAAGAACTGCGCCAGCAGTTGAACAACACACTGGAGGGGATACATCGTTTTACCCAAGAATTGCGCCCACCCATGTTAGATGATTTAGGCTTGTCGGCAGCACTACGATGGCAGGTTAGCGACCTCGAAAAACGCTCCGGGATTGAAGCCGAATTAACAGTATCTGGTATTGAGCGACGCTGCTCGGCAGAGGTGGAACTAATGATTTTCCGCATCGTTCAAGAGGCATTAAGGAATGTCGAGAAGCATGCCCAAGCTTCAAAGGTAGAGGTGATGATAGAGTTTGGCAAGGGCAAAACAAAGGTATCTATCGGTGATAATGGTAAAGGGTTTGACTTAAGCGGAAGTCTGGCAGACTTACCCCGTGCCGGCAAGCTTGGTCTGGCGGGAATGGAAGAACGGGTGCGCCTGCTAAATGGCACTATGAAAATTGAATCTGAGCCGGGTAAAGGCACCAGAGTGGTGATAGAAGCGCCAATATAATTATTGAATTGTTTCTTCAAGCTAGCCAAGAGGCTAGTGGGGAAGTAAGGGAGATAAAATTGCTAAAAGGATTTACCCGCCAGTTCAAGCCTCTAGAAATACTAGCTGAAGAGCAGGTCGGGGCTATTCACAAAGCAGTCCTAGATGTTCTCAGGCAGACGGGGGTAACATTTCACAGCGATAGGGCATTAAACGACCTAGACAAGAACGGCTGTCAGGTAGATTATGAAGAGAAAAGGGTGCGCTTTCCCGAATATTTGGTTGAGGAAGCTATACGCCGGACGCCCAGTAGTCATCGCCTTAAAGCCAGGGATTCAAGGAACGATTTGATATTTGGTGGAGATACTGTTTATTTTCGGAATTTTCCTGGAATGCAGACCGTTGATTTAGATACCTGGGAGCCAAGAGACGCCACCAGGCAGGAATATAATGACCTGGTAACAGTTCTGGATGCATTGCCTAATGTGCACGCTATAAGCCCTTACCCATATTATGGATATGAGGGTGTGCCTCCAGTAATGCGTATACCAGAGGGGGTGGCGATTAAGATAAGGAATTCAACTAAGGTTCAAATGACAGGTAATGCCAGCGACTGTGATAAATTCAATATAGAAATGGTCAAAGCCACCGGAGGAGAGTCGGTTCTTATGGCATCCGGTTCGGCGCCCTTGACCTGGTATGACGACCAGATAAGAGCCACTTACCGAGCTATGGAAGCTGGATTTCCTGTGTATATATTGCAAGGAACAATACTTGGCGCCACCGGGCCGGCGACAGTCGTGGGTTCGGTGGTCACTAATCTTGCCGAAACACTATCTCTGGTAGTGCTACTGCAGCTACTAAAGCCAGGGATGAGAGTGCATATTGCCAGTGATACCTACCCGCAGAATATGCGGTCAGGAGCTCCCGGCTTTGGGCGGATAGGAGGTGCCTTGGTTAAGGCGGTGGAAAACCAAATGGCTCGAAGGTATGGAATCCCCAGGCGGGACTCCGCTGGCGGACCTGTCAGCTCCAAGAAACCAGATTTCCAGACCGGGTACGAGAAGGCGCTTAATGCTGTGGTAAGTGCTTTGACCGGGTCCAATCTGATACTAATGCATAGTAGCTTGTATGGTGAGATTACAGCTCACCCTCTCCAGGCCATACTGGATGATGATGTCGCCGGTATGATAGGCAGATTTATAGAGGGAGTCACCGTAAGCGATGAGACAATAGCTCTAGATTTAATAGAACAGGTAGGACCAATTCCGGGGCAGTACCTCAATACGGCACACACCAGAGAGTGGTGGCAGAAGGAGCAGTTCGTACCCAAAGTTGCTGACGGTCTAACCTACCCCGAATGGATGAAGACAGGTAAAAAGGACTGTATTGATTATGCCAAGGAGAGGATGGAGGAGATACTGGCTACCCATAAGGTATCAATACCTTTGACCCCAGGCCAGGAAGAGGACATAAAGAAAATATTGAATGAGGCGAGGAAGTATTACCGGGAGAAGGGGCAGATATCAGATGAGGAATGGAAAGTTTATCGGGAGAAGGTCCTGAAGTCGCCTGACTACCCGTTCGCCTAACGACTGGTTGGCGTGCCGGACAAACGGCGGGGGGTATGGTGTTTCTCCCGATAAGCACTTCCGGAACGGGTGAGGTGCCCTGAATCAGGAAAATGAAACTTTATCACATGGATTTTGAGCCGGTAGGTCGAAGAGGACAATGCCAAGACAATGAGTCTCTTTTGGACTGTGCCCACCGGCTCGGTGTGGGTATTATCAGCCTATGCGGCGGCCAGGGAACGTGCCACTGCTGTAAGGTGCAAGTTTTAAGCGGGACTGTCTCAGAACCAACCTCCAGTGAACTGGAGGTCTTTTCACCTCAAGAACTCCAGGATGGCTGGCGGTTGGCATGCCAGACCTATCCTATCAGTGATGGCAAAGTGAGCGTGCCCGCCGAGTCGGTAACCACCCCCCAGCGCACCCAGGTGGAGGGATTGGAGATAACGGTTCACCCCGAGCCGCCGGTTCAAGCCTATCATTTACAGCTACCAACCCCATCCCTATCCCACCCGCAGGCTGATGCCGACCGCCTCCTCCAGGCCCTCAACCAGCAATACCAGTTAGGCTGTAGCCAGGTTGATATTGATGTCCTGCGTATTCTGTCTCCCCGGCTACGGTCCTGGAACTGGCAGTGTCAGGCTACGGTTCGCAATGACGAAGTGGTGGCGGTTAGTCCCTACCCAAGTCGCCAACTGGGGCTGGCAGTAGATTTGGGCACCACCAAGATTGCCGGCTATCTGGTTGACCTGAGCCGTGGGCAGACTTTAGCCGCTAAAGGGATTATGAACCCCCAGATTAGCTATGGGGAGGATATTGTCAGTCGCATTACCAACGCCATGGACTCCCCGGCTAATAGTGCTGAGTTACAGAAGGTGGTTGTGGAAGCACTCAATGAGCTGGCTGGTGACCTGTGTGCCGAAGTTGGTGCCGACACCGAGGAGATTGTTGAGGCGGTAGTGGTCGGCAATACCGCCATGCACCACCTGTTCCTCCGTCTGCCGGTAAGACAACTGGCTTACTCTCCCTTTGTCCCGGCGGTTAGCCAGGCTCTGGACATCAAGGCTCGTGAGCTGGGCTTACACATGGCTTCAGGGGCGTATGGGCACATACTGCCTAACATCGCCGGTTTTGTCGGTGCCGACCATGTGGCGATGTTGCTTGCCACCGAGGTCGGGCAGGCTAAAGGGCTGATACTGGCTCTGGATATCGGGACTAATACCGAGGTCTCCTTAATCAATAACGGGAAGATAACTACCGTCTCCTGTGCCTCCGGACCTGCCTTTGAAGGTGGTCACATCAAGGATGGTATGCGGGCTGCCAGCGGCGCCATTGAACGGCTGCGAATAACCATCGATGGCATCCAGTACCAGACCATTGATGGCGTGCCACCGGTTGGTATTTGCGGCTCGGGCATACTTGATGCTATGGCTCAACTACATCTGGCGGGAACCGTTGACCAACACGGCAGGATGAAGGACAACCACCCCCGCCTCCG
>DAOUFA010000028.1:0-1595 GCA_034430355.1 Dehalococcoidales bacterium | reverse complement strand
TCGCTGGTGGTCTCAAGCTAAGGAATGCCTCATGCACTACTATCGCCCCCACTGGCACCCTGAGCATAATAGCTGGCTGCTCCAGTGGCATTGAGCCCCTTTTTGCCCTGAGCTACACCCGCCATATTCTAGATGGCGCTCAACTATTAGAGGTAAACCCTTATTTTGAGGAGGTGGCTAAAAGTGAGGGCTTCTACTCTGAGGAGCTTATGCAACGGCTAGCCGACGGGGCTAAACTCCACGATATGGACGAAGCCCCTGATAGAATCAAACAACTATTCGTTACCGCCCACGAAATACAGCCTGAATGGCATGTTAAGATGCAGGCAGCTTTCCAGAAGTCCACCCACAATGCTGTCTCCAAAACGGTCAACTTCCCCCAGGAGGCTACCCAGGAGGATATAGCCAAGGTGTATATGATGGCTTACGAGGAGGGGTTAAAGGGGATAACTATTTACCGGGATAGAAGTCGTGAAGCGCAGGTATTAACCACGGGCAAGGCGGAGAAGGCTGAGGGCGTTGGGCTTATCCCGAGGAAGCGGTCAAAGATAACCTCGGGGGTGACCGAGCGGGTAACCACCGGTTGTGGTTATATCTATGTAACCGTCAACTCCGACGAACAAGGAATATGCGAGGTCTTCTCCAGTCTGGGTAAAGCTGGAGGCTGTGCCTCAGCCCAGCTTGAAGCCACCTGCCGACTTATCTCGTTAGCCTTAAGGTCCGGGGTAGATGTCGCCTCAATAGTGAGGCAGCTCCGCGGCATCCGTTGCCCGTCCATCGCCTGGGAAGAGGGCAAGGCTATTCTCTCCTGTGCTGATGCCATTGCCAGCGTCCTAGAAAAACACATGGGTGGTGAGACCGAGCCCAAGCTGCAGGACTATGGACTAGCCAAGAACCTGGCCGGGCAGTGCCCTGACTGCGGTAACCTCCTCGTCTATCAAGAGGGCTGCTTCATCTGCCCCAGCTGTGGCTATACCAAGTGCTAAAATACAAAATCTGAGAAATTGAAGGAGGAAGAATATGGCGGAACAACCAGCCAAAAAAGAAGTAAAGGTTTCATTTCCGGAAAACCTCAGGGGCGGTGTGTATTCCAATAATATGATGATTACCCATACCAAGGAAGAGTTTATCCTGGACTTCATGATGATAACGCCTCCCGTCGGTTCGGTGACGGCGCGGGTAGTTATTAGCCCCGGCCATATGAAGAGGATGGTTTCTGCCCTGAAATTGAATCTGGACAAATACGAGTCCAAGTTTGGCAAGCTGGCTGAAGCCCCCGAACCCCCCAGATCAACCATAGGCTTCCATCCCTTAGAATAGGAAGGGTGCCAGCGGCATTATATTGGCTACTACATTGTCCGCTATTTATGCTCCTGTTATGATAACTTTTCCTCACATTTACATTGCATCACATTATCCCTATTCGCAATTTTGCCCCATAAGCTTTATAATTGGGTCAGTGAAAATAATGCAAAATAGTCAGGGAGGGAGGTAATATATGGCGGAGAGGACAGAGAGAGTAATGATATTTATTGACGGCAGTAATCTGTACCATTGTCTCAAGAATTTTTTCAGGAGAACTGATATAGACATTG
>DAOUFA010000027.1:0-5206 GCA_034430355.1 Dehalococcoidales bacterium | reverse complement strand
ACCTTGGAGTCGGTCATTCCACCGGTAGCATAGAAAGGAAGCTTGTAGAACTGCGCCATTTGGGCGCCAGCCGCATTAAGCAGCCCCATCTCTACAGGGCCGGCCAGGTACTTGAGGTCCCTGAAGTCAGTGCTGCTGGCAACCGAGCCAAAGATGACCGGTGTCCCGGGATTAATAATCTGGGCAAGAAGTACCCCTATCAAGGAGTCCACAGTCTGGATTACCAGGTTGCCGGCGAGGGTCACTGGCGAGGTAGCCCCGCATAGAGGTTCAGCAGGGTACACTAGAGGGATGCCAGCCTGGACGATGGTCACCACCAGGTCACCATATTGTCTGTCCATCTTCAGGGGACTTATGCCAAGGGTTATCATGGAGATAAGCGGACGCTGGCGAAGTCTCTCACCAGAGCCAGCAATAATCTCTGCCATCCGTATTACCTGCTTCACTCCATCAAGGGTGTAAACACCTCCCATAACATGCTTGGTAGTATTGTCCAGCGCGGCAAAGAAACGGTTTACGTCCACCTGTTCTACAGGCAGCTCACTGGGATAGGTGGGCAGCATAAACAGGTGGATGTTATCTAGCTTGTCAACCAGTTTGGCAATACGCTTCAGGTCATCCAAGGTGGTAAGTTGCTTCTGGCCGGTGTTCGGGTCATAGATATAAAGGGCAGTACCACCGGTCCCGGTATATACCCGCTGCCCGCCCAGGAAGATATCGTGCTTCTCATCCTGACCACAGAGCCTGATCTCAGAAGGTGCCATTTCAATGAGTTCCATGACCCTTTTCCGAGACAGGCGGACCAAATGCTTTTCGTCATCGACCCAAGCCCCAGCCCTCTTGAAGAATCCCAGCGCTAGTTCCGAATTCACCTCAAAACCTACCTCCTCAAAGACCTCCATTGCCGTTTGGTGAATTCTATCTATCGACTCTTCAGCGAGGGGCTTGAAGCTACCCCCAACCAATCCGTTTTGAATCATTTCTCTCTTCTACCTTCACAATCATGTTTGTCACCGCTCTGACAAGGGTTATAATGCCCCACATTATCATTGCCGAGCCCGATGCCAATAATCCCCGGCATCGACTTACGGGGAAGCATCAGACACCTTCGCTCAATATTCTTAATGAGATATGAATACGCTGGTTCGATGAGGTGATGAATATGCTCGGCATACTCATCTATTAGAGATGAGACACGTGCCGGCGGCTTGTAATCGGCACCATATCCTGAGTAGTGATATACCTTCTTTCTATCTATCTCAATACCGAGCCCGTTGCTGGTATCCAGCACGTTGTTTTCACCTCCCTTCTCTCTGGAATAACGAGACTGAGCGAAACCTTGTGCCTCTGGCAGTGGCAACAACGACGGGATAAATTCTCAGCACAGGGGTGATTTACCAGGTAGTATATTAAGAGCGATACTTTGAGATGAGGAAAATTTAATGAAACAGAAAAGAGTGGTAAGTCTACTTAGTAGGACATTTATGAGGGAAAAAACCGGGGAGTTAGACATCTGTAAGCTAGATTGCGGACAGAGAACACCCCGCTCACATATTCTCTTTTTGGTTCAGAGCACTTTTTACCCCCCAACTATGGTGCTTCGTTAAGCTTCTGAACTTTACTCTAACTAAACATTTTAGCATACGATTCGCCTACTGTCAAGTTTACCTGAGAACGGGGACTGATGTAATAAAAAGGCTGTACCTTCGCCATAAGAAAGAAACAACGACCTCCCATAGCAAAAAATGAGCTGAGAGCGGAATAACTTAACAATCCAAGCTAGTGTTACTGTCATACTGGATAGTGCTATAGCTTGCATTTTTTATTTGGTATTGACATTATACGAGGGAATGGCTTATCATTCATACCAAAAAAGGAGGTGAACTAATGCAAGCATACTGTGTGAAGTGTCGTGCCAAGAGAGAAATGAAGGATGCTAGGCCCATAACTATGAAGAACGGAAAGCCGGCGACTCAGGGTGTATGCCCGGTATGTGGCACCAAGATGTTCAGAATTGGCAAGGGTTAAGGCTTATATCTATTTAGGAATCAAAATTCCGCATGAGGCTGGATATTTATATGTGACAATATCCAGCCTTTTTGCTGCCATCGCACAAAATAGACTTTCGTGCGATGGGTTAGACTGGAATTTGACGGCATAAGTGAGACAGCTGGTTAATCTTGGGGCACAGCCGGAGGTTGCTTTTCCTCACCCCTCAGGAAATCCAGGAAATCCTGCTTCAATTGAGGATACAATACTACCCCCTTAAAATTCCTGGGAATCTGGGCAAAACGCAGGCGGTCAGGCTTGGCGCCTTTGGAAACTGATTTTCTGGCATCTTTGAGGCAACTAGATTCCAGTCGCCGCCGGTTGGTACCGCTGACATCGCTGCCAAGCTCAACTGTCACGCAGCAAGAATCTTCATGCTCACTCTCCAAACGAATGCCAACTACAGCCAGCTGGAAGGCTTTGGGCGATAACTGGTAAGAATCAATTATGAACCGGGCAAGTTCCTCAGCCACCTGGGAATAAGCATAATTGGCACCGCCACGGATAAGAAGCTCAGAATCTCGGGATATCCAATAGTAGTCCAGATTTCCGTCGTCATTTTTCAAGGCAAACACAATATCCCTTAGACCGGTGTACCAGCCCTCTTGGAATACATTCCTGGTCGTTTCTTCATCGCCTACATAGTAGCTAAAGAGGTTGCCACCCTGGGTAAGGAGATAGCCGGGTTCTCCTGCTTGGCAGGGGAGCATGTAGTCGGCACTCTCCAGGTTAGTGGACTTCACTATCTTGACCCTGGTGAAAGGAAAGTGTTCTCGACCAATATAATAGCCCACCATTTCCTGGTTGTTATATCGGTGTGACCAGCCAGCGTTTAACGCCTTCAGGACGGCATTTTCCGGCATTGCTATCGGGATAGCGGTTACCTGAAGACAGGTCTCGGTAGCCCCAAAACGGACATGCGGAATACGCCCGGCAAACCTCCGAATGCTCTCAATGGTCTTGGGACCTACCGGTGCCGAGCCAATCAGGATGTCGGTCTGCTTTAGAGCCTCTTTGAGTTTGCCTTCGGCAACGGGTAATTTCCCCTGCTCAGCCAGGCTATCAAGAAAATCAATGTGCCGGGGAACTAAGGAGGCAACGAACAAGCCTCGTTTATGGGCTACAGCCTCAGTCAGTACCTTCCAGCAGGGAGTGGTATAGCGTTCTAGTAAGTGTAATACTGCCCCCTGGCGGCGGAGAGCCCAGTCAGATAAGGCGGTGGAGTTGGTATGGTGCAACGGATTTACCAGAAACAAATCTACCGGGGTCGTTTCCGAAAGCCCAAAGTACTGTTCATAGGTAAGTCTGTTGGTTAAATAACTGCGGTGGCAGAGACTAACCCCTTTGGGTCTATCCGTTGTGCCCGAGGTAAAGACAACGATTCGCTCATCACTGTAATCAAGGGGGGCATAGGGTTCATCAAAAGGAAGCGGGGACTTTTCTAACTCGTCGGCTTCAAAGAAAACTACCCCGGGCAGGCTGGCCTTGAGCTCTTCTATCCGTGAGGTAAAACCCCGGTCATAAATGCAGATTCTGGCTTCAGTGAGCGTCGCTTTGTACGCAATACGCTCATTATCATCCACCTGCCAATTAATAGTGACCGGGACAGCCCCTACCAGAACCGATGCCAGGCGGAATACCAAGTCATACGGGCTATTAGCCGAAAAACAGTGGACAATCCGGTCCCCTTTTGCTATTCCGAGAGCACTGAAATGGGCTGCCGCCGAACCAGCCAGCTCCCAGAACTCACCTCTGGTTAAGGTGCGTTTCTGGATAGCTCCCTGTTTGAAGGTGTAATAATGCAGGAAGGGAAAACGACGATTGGCAAAGGCAGCGCAATACTCCTCCGTCGGCGAAGAAAAAGTAGTCAGGGAGGTTACCGGCTTCCCTGTGGTCAAAAGAAACGGCTGTGCGTCATTATGCTCAGTCTCATTCATACGACTAATTTTATCCCCTCTTTTTGTCTGTGAAATTTCAGGAAGCAGGCTTTCAGCCTCAGGGCACTACATTGACCCTAATGCATCCCGTCATGCGGAATTCGCCTTCAAATTCAGCTTCGAAAGAAAGCCAGTATTCGCCCGGCGCAAGTTCAGGAGTTGTTTTTATGGTAATTGCTGAATGGTACACAGCATTTGGATATGCCATAAACTTGGTTGGTTCCATACTAACCTCTAACCCTTCCGGCATAGGTATCTCATCTTTACCATACTCTCTAGCCACTCTAAAGATTTTGTAGCTAACCTCTCCAGGACCATGTTTGAGTGTTTCTAGCGTGACATCCAACACTTTCGTCTCACCAGCTTTCAGTTCAATAGAGTCATCAAGTGCTATACGTGCCGCTTCAAGAAGTGCTTTTCCGGGCGGTGGCGGCGGAGGCAAAGAAACAGACTCGGCAACCTTAACCAGTTCTTCTCTCTGGAGTTCTTTAATTGCTGATAGTTTAAACTCAAACGTTCCTCCTTTCGGGTCAAGGTACCAGTGCCAACAGAGGTCATTGTGGTCACCCCTGTCCACTATGACGCCTTCACTTTCGTTGATCTCCACTTTCTCGCCGGGGAGCTTTAACTCTGGCGGAGGAAGTTCATGCCAACTTATATTCATTTTCATCTTCCACTGCTCGTCCCGTATCTCTTCATCAGAAATAAGAAGAACTACCGTTTTATCCTCAACGCAGACCTCCCGAATCTCATAGCCTTGGGGCAGATAAGTAGGTGTAGGCACTGGCCAGCCTACAAGGTAACCAGCTTCCTCCAAAGTCGCCTTTTGGTCGCTGGGTTCAAGTATGCCAGGGACTGTATTAGAAACGTAGCCGCATGATAGACAACCTGCAACCATGGTCATCACAGCCACGATTACTATTAGTTGCTTGGTAGCCATCTATCCCCTTGATTAATAAAGTCCAGTTCTTTTTCCCACTGCACCCTAGTACATTATATCACTCGTGGTCTCGTTACAGAAGCTGGGAAGGATACACAACATCAACAATGTGTCATAGCAGGTATACCATCTATCTTCGGTTGGGTAAGAACAGAACCAAAGGGGCGAGGTAAATTGTTGGGGTGAAGGGCAACCCAAGAGTAATTACCGCCGGTGGGCTATGGCTTAGGTCAGTCCTGAGCTACCTGTTTTCGCCGTTGTTGTCGAGCCGCCACGAATA
>DAOUFA010000026.1:0-9524 GCA_034430355.1 Dehalococcoidales bacterium | reverse complement strand
TGATGAGCCTTTTAGTTATTGTTGGGCTCCGATTCCGCCAGAAGCGCAAGACCTTTGGCTTCATTAGTTGGCAGGCTGTGGCTTTAATCGGACTCTATATTTTTGGCATGTACCGCTTATTTATTTCAGGTGTAGGTTGAGGATGAGCTCTGGTTTAGACGGTTGTCTTTTCTTTACTACAGGGAGAAGTTTTTGCTATAATGCCGAAGATTAACTAGGCAGCAACAAATCTTGCCGAGTATGACTCCAGGGAATTTTTGGGAAAGAGGTGCGCCATGTGTGCTGAAGAAATCACAAGTAGCGTAGAAACTATTGAGGTTAAAGCTGAAAAGACGCTGGAAGAGGCTAGGAGCCGAGCCAATGAAATTATCCTTAAAGCTAAGGAGGAGGCGAGCCGAATTCTCTCCGCTGAGATGCCTATAGATGAAGTCAAGCGGGAACGTGAGCAGATTATAAGTAAGGCTAGGCAGGAAGCTAACCGGGAGGTTGGAAAATCCCAAAAGGAAGCCTCTAAGATTAGAACCAATGCCGGGAAGAAGATGGGGAAAATTACGGAGCGCATAGTGAATATTATCACTGGAGCCAAGTTGAGATGACACCTCTAATCCTCAATTCCCCCGAGCCTATGGTTAAGGTTAGAGTAATTACGCTAAAGGATTACTCAGAGCCAACTTTTAAGACCTTACATAAGCTCGGGGTTCTTCATATTGAGGAGAGCAAAGAGTTAAAGCCTATAGACAAAGCTGCTGTTGAAAGCCAACAAAAAGAAGCTAGCGAGCTATTAACTTTGGTTGGTAACATGCTGAGTCACATAACCGAGAAGCAGCAGGTGGCACCAGGAGAAGATACCGAAGTAATATACACCAAGCCCTTTGGTGAGATTAGCAAAGAAGTAAGGTCATTGTATACCAAGTTTGCTGGGCTACACGAGAATACGGTCAAAATTGATAACGAGATTGAACAGCTAGCCGAACAAAAGAAGTATCTCGGTGCCTTTAGCCAGCAACATGACCTTAGATTAAGAGACTTGAGATTCTCAGGGGATTACCTTTTTGCCACAGTTTTTGTCCTGGCTACCGAGACATATGAGACTTTACATAATCAATTAAATAATTACCTACTTGGCAGTATTACTGGCACGGTAGAAAACGAAACCGTGCTATATGTAATTAGTAAGGTTGAAAACCGGGAAGCTATAGAGTCTTTGATTACTAATGCCGGGGGCAAAATTCTGCTGATACCAGATGAAGATTTGACTCTGAGGAAATTCTTGGCTAAGACCGAAGATAAACTTCATAGGCTTGAGGAGAAATTGACCAAACTCCACGAAGAGCTCCAAACTAAGGCGGGGCAGGAATTAAGAGGTATTGCTCTCTTTAGGCTGGCATTAATCGCCGAAAACCAGAGGTTGTCAGTTTTAGCCAAAGCCTGTGAAGCCAAATATGTAACCTTAATTGAAGGCTGGATTCCAGAGAACAATATTGAGTCAGCCATTTTTGACCTTAAAGAGAATATAGACTATGTGTTTATTGATACTAGAAAGCCGAAGCCGTCAGAGGAACCGCCGACCAAGCTAAGGAATCCAACCGGGCTTAAACCATTCCAGATTGTGGTAAGCCTATTTGGTGACCCCAGATACAGGGAATGGGACCCAACGCCTATAATAGCTTACTCCTTTGCCATCTTCTTCGGTCTTATGGTAGCCGATGTTGTTTACGCTGTTGGTCTTATGCTGCTGGGCAGATTTCTGCTGGTTAGACTTCTCGGTGGCTCTGAGTCCGAGGAAATGAAACTGTTTCAGAGGTTGATTTATACCTGTGGTGGGGTTGCCCTGGTTATGGGCTTGCTTACCGGGAACTACTTAGGTGATATTTATCTCTTCTTTGGATTTGAAAATTTAGCTCTCGTGGTTGGAGTTCAACAAACACTTCAAAATCCGCTAACCTTCGTAATGCTGGCGCTAATGATAGGTTTTATCCATGTTAATATCGCCCATGTAATAGCTCTAATCAAAGGGGTAAAGGAAAGAAACCAGGGAATAATAATTGGGAAGATTGGTCTGTTTGCACTTCAATTTGGAATACCTTTTATTCTCCACACTATGATGAGGATTGACATCCCGGGGTTGCCTGCCCAGATGTATGCTGTCTCTCCGTATGTCATGGGCGCTGGCATAGTATTGGTAGTCGTCGGTAGTCTTAAGCAGAGCGGTGGCATCGGGGCTATCCTCTGGCTCTTTGATATAACCGGGCTCCTGGGGGATATCATGTCATACACTCGGATAGCCGGAGTAGGACTAGCCACATTTTATCTGGCTTCAGCCTTCAATATGCTGGCGCGTTTGTTCTCCGATATTATACCTATTCCAGGTATAGCTGGAGTCATCGGTGGTGTTATTTTAGCCATTGTAATTTTGCTCATTGGACACCTAATCAACTTGCTTCTGAGCTTGATTACCGGTTTTGTCCACTCTCTTAGACTGTGCTTTGTCGAATTCCTGATTAAGTTCTATGAAGGAGGGGGGATACGATATAGTCCGTTTCGATTAAGGAAACGGACCTCGGTATTAGTCGGAGCAAAATCAAAATCTTAGAAAGGAGAAATGTAACGATGTTAATTGCCCCGAGTTCGTTAGCCACTCTTGGCGGTGCCCTTGCCCTAGCTGGAGGCTTATTAGGCTCATCAATAGGCATAGCTACCGCTGCCTCGGCCGGAGTTGCCACCTTATCTGAGGATAGGGGACAGTTCCGCAATGTCATAGTGCTCGCGTCTCTGCCGATGACGCAAAGCTTCTATGGGCTGATAGTGTTGATATTTATTATCACCGGAGTAGTGCCTAAGTTGCCGGAGACAGGCGGCGCTGGTTTTATGGTATTTAGCATTGGACTTATGGTCGCCGCTGCCGAGTGCTTTTCGGCAATACACCAGGGTAACGTGTGTGCTTCAGGTATATCATTACTGCCCAAGACTAAAGGAGGCATATTTACCCACTCTATAATGTTAGCCGTGTTTGTCGAGTTGCTGGGGGTTCTGGGACTGGTGTTCGCCATAATGGCATTAACCATGTTAGGACTTATGTAGGGGTGCCGTATGAAAGAAATGGAGAAAATAGGCGAAGCTATCTTAGATAAGGTAAGAGCCGAGGCTGAGAGTATAATAAAGGAAGCCAAGAAGAGGGCGGAACAAGAAATAGAGCAAGCCAAAACGCAGCAGGCAGCCAAGCTGGAGGAAGAGAAGGGTAAAATACTCCAGGAAGCCAGGGAGGAGGCGGCCCGAATAGCGGCTCAGGCTTCGGTGAAAGCCCGCCAGGAGTCATCAAAAGCAAAAGCCGATGTAATTAATGAGCTAATCAATAAAGTGAAGAAGGAGTTGTCCAGAATTTCAAGCGATAAAAGCTCACTGATGAACCTGATTAAGGAAGCTACCGATGTGCTTGGTATTGATAAGGGCAGGGTTTATGTTTCACTTAAAGATATAAGCACGGTACAAAAGCTTGTGGAGAAAGATAAAGGGTTAGCCAGTAAGATAGTGGAAGTCAAGGAGTATGACTGCCTGGGGGGAGTTATCGTCGAGGATATTGATGGCAGGACCAGGATAGACAATACTTACGAGACCAGGCTTGAGATGCTACTACCCAGATTATTACCGGAAATAAGTAAGGAACTGTTTTAAGACAGGAGTTGACCTTGACCAATGCCAAATATGCGTTTATGTCAGCCTATCTGAAAGGTGCCGAGGCTAAAATTGTAACCTCCGAACATATAGATAGGGTGTCAAAGACGCCCAACATTCAGGATGTATTGGAAGTCATTAAAGATACTGATGTCGGCAGATACCTTGAAGAGGCAGTTATTAAAACCTTTGATGACTCAGATAAGTACTTGTGGAAGTATTTTAGCCAGTGCCTTGAGCGTCTGAGGGGGTTAAAGCTGGTGACGGCTGACATACTTAAGGTGTTGGATGCCTACATAGTTAAATACGATGTGTTAAATATCAAAGCCGCATTACAGGGTATTTCCACCGGCAAGAAGGCTAACATGATACCGGTGGGTGTTATTGATGGTCGTGGATTGCTGGATGAACTTTCCCAGGCTGAGGATGTTGGTGCTATTATAAAGGTACTGGTTGAGTGTAAGCTGGGGGCTTATGCCTCCATCGTTGAGGAATACGTAGCCGGGGAGGCGAAGTCAAAGTTCCTGAGCGAAGCTAAATTAGACCGGGAGTATTATACCAATTTGCTAAGTATGCCCAGAAGTATACCGGATGGCTCCTTGCTTAACAAGGCCTTCAGCATAATGATAGATATGGCAAATTTGCAGCTGATAAATAGAGCCGTAATTGAGGGTATAGGCTCTGAAGCCGATGAATTTGTAATCGGCGGCGGATATATGATTTCGGATAAAGTGGCTAAGGACTTGATTTCGCACAAATTGGCTGATGTCCCCGGGGCATTAAAGGGTACTCAATACCAAGGTATAGCCGAGGAGGTAGTAGCTAGCTATAGTCGCACTAAAAGTGTTACTGCGGTAGAGGAAACTATTGATAAGCACAAGTTCCGGTTGCTCAGGGAGATGCTGTCGCCACGGGTGCTAACTCCTCTGGTAATAGCCTGGTATTTAATTGTTAAGGAGATTGAAATAAGAAACTTAAGGCTGGTTCTAAAGGCAACATTTGATAACATACCTGTTGAAGAAATAAAGGAGTATCTGGTATTCGCATCATGATGCGTATTCAACATTTGGGCATAGCTGTTATCGGGGATGAAGACCTGGTCAATGGACTGAGGCTGGCTGGTGTGCGTAGATATCATATAATAAAAAATCACGATACCGGCGAGGAGGTTAGGCAGGCCCTAACCGAAATGATGGATGAGCCTAATATTGGCCTAATAGTGATATTAGAAGACTATATGAAGCATGTTGAAGATTTGATAGCTCAAGTTAAAGAAAGGAAGGTTTCGCCTCCGGTAATCATTGAGGTTCCGTCAAAGTATGGTACACGCTATGAAGATGTGGCTAAGTATTACAAGGCGTATATCAGGAAATTTATAGGGTTTGATGTAGAAATATAAGTGTCTTTATGGAGGTGGTAAGATATGGGTAAAATATGGCGAATTTCAGGTCCTTTGGTTATAGGCGAGGACATGAAGGGGTCTCAGGTCTATGAAATTGTTGAGATAGGCAGTGAGGGGCTGGTCGGTGAGGTAATAGGTCTGGAGGAAGATAAGGCGATAATCCAGGCCCATGAGGATACCCTGGAGCTGAAAGTTGGGGAAACAATCAGAGGGACAGGGACGATTTTAACTGCTGAATTAGGTCCAGGGATTGTGGGCTCCATTTATGACGGGCTGCAAAAATCTTTGACTGTTTTAATGGAAAAGGACTCATTTATAAAACGTGGTGCCAAGGTATTTGCCCTGCCGCGCGACAAGAAATGGCAGTTCTCACCTAAAGTTAAGGTTGGAGATGTAGTTAGTGAAGGGGATATAGTAGGGACTGTTCCTGAGACCAATCTTTTAGAACACAGAATAATGGTGCCTGTTGGCATTAAGGGTGTGGTCAAGGAGATACGTAAGGGCGAGTTTACTATTGAGGAACCTGTAGTCTGGTTAAAAGATAATGGTGAAGTAAAAGAACTCACCATGATGCAAAGATGGCCGGTAAGAAAGCCCAGACCCTATAGGCGAAGGCTTGCCCCGTCAAGATTACTCATTACTGGAATGAGGATTATTGATTATATGTTTCCTCTAGCTCTCGGTGGTAAGGCAGCTATCCCCGGTGGCTTTGGTACCGGGAAAACTGTTGCCCTGCAGCAGCTTGCCCGATGGGCTCAGACACAGCTCAATATTTACGTTGGCTGTGGTGAAAGAGGCAACGAGATGGCTGATGTGCTTTATAGCTTTAGAAAGCTTAAAGACCCAGCCACAGGCAGATTACTACAGGAGAAGGAGGTATTTATCGCTAACACCTCCAATATGCCCGTCGTAGCTCGTGAAGCCAGCATCTTTGTTGGCATTACCCTGGCTGAATACTTCAGGGATATGGGTTATGACGTTCTGCTGGTGGCTGACTCAACTTCAAGGTGGGCTGAGGCGATGAGAGAGATTGGGGGCAGACTTGAAGAGATACCCGGCGAGGAGGGTTTTCCTGCCTACCTGGGTTCGCGGCTTTCTTCATTCTACGAGAGGTCAGGACTGGTTGAATGTCTGGGTAGCCCTGACCGAAAAGGTTCGGTAACAGTAGCCGGCGCCGTTAGCCCCCCTGGGGCTGACTTCAGCGAACCGGTAACCCAAAATACACTTAGAATGATAGACGCTTTGTATTCTCTGGATGTTTCACTGGCCAACAAAAGGCATTTCCCAGCCATAAATTGGCTCACTAGCTATAGCCTTTATGTTGATGCGGTTAAGGACTGGTGGGCTGAGGTCAGTCCTGAATGGGATGTTACCCGAGCCACCGCTCTCAAGCTCCTTCAGCAAGAGGCTGAGCTTGAAGAGATTGTAAGGCTGGTAGGTCCTGAAGCCCTGCCCGAAGGGGACAAGTTAGTGCTTCTGGTAACGAGGATGATACGCGAGGATTTCCTGATGCAAAGTGCCTACCATGAAATTGATACCTACTGCATGCCAGCAAGAGCCCAACTGATGCTTAAAACTATAATCAAGTTTTACGAGCTAGCTCAAAAGATGCTGGATTCAGGAGTAAGTGTGGCTGAAATCCGCTCGTCTCCAATAGTGCCTAGAATATCCCGAATGAAAGATATACCTAATGATGTCTTTGAACAGAAGATTAAGGAATTGTGGTTGGAGATGGAAGCGAGCTTGGTAGCTCAGAGAGGAGGAGTATCATGACTTCATCTTCACTCTATGTCAAAGAAACACAGGCAATCACCCGGACTAAAGGTTCTTTGCTGATAGCCAAAAGTATACCAGATATAAAATTTGGCGAGATAGTTGATGTCTGGCTGTCTAGCGGTGAGGTGAAACGGGGTCAAGCCATAGACATCAGTAAAGAAGTAACCATAGTTCAGGTGTTTGGCGGAGTCAGCGAGGTTGACCTTATTGGGAGCAGGATAAGATGCAAAGGCGAGACCTTAAAGCTACCGGTATCTGAGGACATCCTGGGCAGGATATTCAATGGAATAGGGGAGCCTATAGACGGGGGGCCATCGGTAGTCCCTGACGATTATCTGGATGTTAATGGTGAACTGATAAACCCTGCTGGTCGTGAGCCTCCAGCCGAATTTATTGAAACCGGTATCTCAGCTATAGACGGTCTGAATGCTCTGGTCAGGGGGCAGAAATTGCCTATCTTTAGCGGCTCAGGGTTACCCCACAACCGAATCGTGGCTCAAGTAATCAGGCAGGCGGCAGTTAAGGGGAAAGAGGAACAGTTCGCTGTAATATTTGCTGCCATCGGTGTCAGCTATGACGATGCAGCCTTTTTTATGAAAAACCTGGAGCAGACCGGGGCTAGAGAAAGAACCATAGCCTTCATCAACACTGCCTCCGACCCGGTTATAGAGCGGATATCAACACCCAGATTGGCATTGACGGCTGGTGAGTACCTGGCTTGGCGGCAAGGCATGCATGTGTTAGTTATACTCACCGATATGACCAATTATTGTGAGGCTCTGCGTGAACTCTCGGCTATGCGGGAGGAGATACCAGCCAGGAGAGGATATCCGGGGTATATGTATACTGACCTGGCAACGATGTATGAGAGGGCAGGCAGGATTTTTGGCAGGGAAGGTTCAATAACCATAATGCCTATCCTGACTATGCCTGATGATGATATAACGCATCCGATACCTGACCTGACCGGCTACATAACTGAGGGCCAGGTCGTCCTTTCCCGGGAGCTGGAAAGAAAGGGGATATACCCCCCAATAGATGTCTTCTTATCACTGTCCCGAATGATGAAAGAGGGTATCGGGGCTGGCAAAACCAGGGAGGACCACAATAATGTCTTCATGCAGCTATATGCCGCTTATGCCGAAGGGTGTAACCTCAGGGAGATATCAACCATCATCGGGGCTGAGGCATTAGGCGAGAGGGACAAAATATACCTGACCAATGCTGACAGATTCGAAAGGGAATTTATATCCCAGGGCGAGTTTGAAAAAAGAAAAGTAGAGGAGACGTTAGACATCGGTTGGGAGCTATTCTCAGCCTTGCCTGAAGAAGACCTGAAACTAATCAGCGAGAAGCTAATTAAAAAGCACCTCCCCAAGTACTCGGAGAAAGCTTAAGGTGGACAGATGCCGCAGCAGGTTCTTAAAGTAGTCAGACCAACCAAGATTGAGCTAATAAAGCTCAGGCGACGGCTTTCTTTAGCCTCTAGAATACAGAAGATAGTCAAGGACAGAGTATCAATACTAATACTGGAATTCTTGCAAATAGCCAAGCAGACGGTAGAAATTAAGAGCCAGTTGCTGGCTGAGTTCCTGGGGACTTATAAAGCATTATCCATCGCCGCCGGCTATCACGGCTACATAGCTTTAGAAAAAGAGCTAATAGCTACTGAGCGGGACTTAGAAATTGCGGCTGGCTCAAGAAATGTAGGCGGGGTGAGAATCCCTGCCTTTGAGTTAAAGGAAGCTCAGGGGGCGATAAGGGGATATAGTCTGGTTGATACATCTTCGTGGTTGGACCAGACAGCCCAGCTCTCGGGAAAATGCCTTGAGACTATCGTCGAGCTGGCTGAGCTTCAGCGGGGTCTGGAACTGCTGGGAAGGGAAATAAGCAGGACCAAGAGAATACTCAATGCCCTGGAATATCTAATAATCCCCAGTTTACAGGCGACGATAAAATACCTCTATATGAAGTTTGAGGAAAGAGACAGAGAAGAGAAGTCACGATTAAAACGAGTAAAAGTACTGCTGGAACGAAGATAGACAGATGGTCAGCGAGTTACCTTACGAAAGGCTGCTCCAGGAATGTTTAAAGGGCGAGTTTAGGGTAGTAAATGCCCATTTACCCGGTAAGCAAAAAACGCTTTCGGATTTATTGGCTGAGGAGTATCCTCATGTATTATGTAGAGATGGCAGCACTCATCTGTTTAAGAGGAAAGAGCTAAAATATCTAGCCAGTTTGATAAGCGCCGATGAGCAAAAGGCGTTGCTGCTACCCATGCTTTTAGAGGTAGGTGCCGGCCAGGGTGAAGTTGCGGTAATATGCCTGGGGGAGGTGGAGGAGAAGGTTATGGCCAAGGTTCTTGATATGCCTATCACCCTGAGACAAAAAAAGATTGTGCTCTACAAACCGCAGTTAGCCTTAGTCAGGAAGCTGCTTAGGACAACAACACAGTATCTATTTTCGCCTAAATCAGAGGTATAACTCCTTCTTAGCCTGTTGAATAACCATCGTAGCGGTGATATTATATGAAATGGTGAAATGAAGCGGCCCCTGTAGCTCAGGTGGATAGAGCACCAGCCTCCGGAGCTGGGCGCGAGCGTTCGAGTCGCTCCAGGGGCGTTTTTTTATGATAATTGGAGGCTAAGGTGGTAAATACAGCCGGGCTTATTGA